>JAEZFJ010000283.1 GCA_023437755.1 Pseudomonadota bacterium | reverse complement strand
AGCTCGCGCTTATCGCGGAGCTGAAATACGCGCCCTATTTCCTCACGGTCCACGACATCGTCGCCTTCGCGCGCAGCCAAGAGATCCTCTGCCAAGGGCGTGGCTCGGCTGCCAACTCGGTGGTCTGCTACTGCCTCGGCATTACCGCGGTGAACCCGACAGAGGTCGATCTCCTCTTCGAGCGCTTCATCAGCGCCGATCGTCAGGAGCCACCGGATATCGACGTCGATTTCGAGCACGAGCGACGCGAGGATGTCATCCAGCACATTTATGATAAGTATGGACGACATCGTGCCGGCCTTGCCGCCACCGTCATCAGCTATCGCTCGCGTTCGGCCGTGCGGGAGGTCGGAAAGGCCATGGGGCTAAGCGAGGATACTGTCGCGGCGCTCGCTGGCATGGTGTGGGGCATACGTTCGGGCGGAGCGTTGCCGGATCAGCGGGTGCGCGAAGCCGGTCTGGACCCCGATGATCCCTTGCTTCAGCGGGTGCTCGAGCTGACCGACGAGCTAGTCGGCTTTCCGCGTCATCTCTCACAGCACGTCGGTGGTTTCGTGCTGACACGAGGACCGCTCGTGGAACTTGTTCCCGTCGGCAATGCCGCCATGGAGGACCGCACATTCGTCGAGTGGGACAAGGATGATCTTGCTGCGCTCAATCTGCTCAAGGTCGATGTGCTGGGTCTCGGGATGCTCACTTGCATCCGACGCGCCTTCGACCTGATCGCCATGCACGAGAACAAACATCTGACACTCGCCAATCTCCCGCGCGCGGACGAGAAAGTTTACGACATGTTGTGTCGGGCAGAGGCCATCGGCGTCTTCCAGGTCGAGAGCCGCGCGCAGATGAACATGCTGCCACGCCTTAAGCCCCGATGTTTCTATGATCTCGTTATCGAGGTGGCGATCGTGCGCCCCGGCCCAATTCAAGGCGACATGGTGCACCCCTATCTGCGTCGGCGGGATAAGATCGAGAAAGTGGACTATCCATTTCCCGAAAATGGCGATCCCGACGAGCTCTACAATATCCTCCACAAGACTCTCGGTGTGCCGCTCTTTCAGGAGCAGGCCATGCGCATTGCCATGACCGCCGCGCAATTTTCAGATTCCGAAGTCAATGAGCTGAGAAAAGCCATGGCTGCCTTCCGTCGTCGCGGGACCATCGAAAAACTCGAAGAGAAGATGGTTTCAAAGATGGTCGAGCGCGGTTACGCGCGCGAGTTTGCACAGCGTTGCTTCAACCAGATCAAAGGTTTTGGCGAATACGGTTTTCCCGAAAGCCATGCCGCGAGCTTCGCGCTGCTCGTTTATGTATCGGCGTGGATCAAGCATCATCATCCGGCGGCTTTCTGTGCCGCGCTGTTGAATTCGCAGCCTATGGGCTTTTATGCGCCGGCCCAGCTCGTGCGCGATGCACGTGAGAACGGCGTCGAGGTGCGCCCGGTGGATATCAATCACTCGGATTGGGATTGCACGCTCGAGTCGGATGGTTCAGACGGTCGGCCGGCACTGCGTCTCGGCTTCCGTCAGATCGATGGCATGAACGAGAAAGAGACCCGCGATAAATTGCTGGCGGCGCGCGCGGCGGCGCCATTTGCAGATGCGTACGATCTCTGGCGGCGTGGTGGTATCCGCCTCGAGGCGATCGAGCGACTGGCAGCGGCGGATGCCTTCCGCTCGATCGGTCTCGATCGGCGTCAGGCGCTGTGGGAGGTCAAGGCGCTCAATGGCGTGGCGCCGCTGCCGCTCTTTGCCTGGAGCGAAACGCGCGAAGGTGGCCCGGAACCGGCAGTCGCGCTTCCGCAAATGCCGCTTCCCGACCATGTCGTCACCGACTACCAGACACACCGCCTCTCACTCAAAGCACATCCGGTGAAGTTCCTGCGAGGCGGTCTCACGCGACGGCGCATTTTGGCCTGCGCGGATCTGCGAACAGCGCGCAATGGGCAGTGGGTATCTGTAGCTGGCGTCGTACTTGTGCGGCAGCAGCCCGGCACGGCCAAAGGGGTGATATTCATGACCATCGAGGACGAGACCGGCATCGCGAATATAGTGGTATGGGCGAAAACAATGGCGCTCTATCGCCGCGTCGTCATGGCGTCCCGTCTCATTGTCATTCATGGACGCATTCAGCGAAAGGATGAGATCATTCACATCGTCGCCGCGCGGCTCGAGGATCGTACGGAATGGCTGAGCTTCTTGAGCGAGAGCGGCCGCGAGACGATGCCGGTGCCGATCGCGCGTGCCGATGAGGTTCTTCGACCGAATCCAGGTTCTGCCCGCGCAAAGGAGCATCCACGCTGGGCAGGTCATCCGCGCAACGAGCGCATCCTGCCCAAGTCGCGCGATTTCCATTGACCGATTGCAGCGACGCTGCGAGCGTGCAACGTACGCAGCCTGTCACTGGGCAACGAGCGGATGACACTCTCTGCCATGATGCCCAGACGTTCTTTTCTGCTTCGCCGCGCACTGGCGCTATTCCTCGCGATCCTGGTTCTCGCGTCCACTACCATTCACCTCGCGGCGCAAACGCTCCCGGCAGCGGGCCCGACGCGCGCAGCACCTGAGGCTGCCTCAAGTCGCCACAGCCGCGGGCTCGCCGTTGCCCGCCATCACATGGTCGCGGCCGCAAACCCGTACGCCAGCGAAGTCGGCCGCGAAGTCCTGCGCGCGGGCGGTAGCGCAGTGGATGCCGCTGTGGCCGTGCAGCTTGTGCTGAACCTCGTCGAGCCGCAGTCATCGGGTATTGGCGGCGGTGCCTTTCTCCTCCACTTCGATGCCGCGACGCGTACGCTCAGAACGTATGATGGCCGCGAGACGGCACCTGCCGCTGCTCAGCCAGACCGCTTTCTCGATGCGGATCGAAAGCCGATTGTTTTTGCAAAGGCCATTCGCTCGGGAGCGGCGGTCGGCGTTCCCGGCGTGCTCGCTCTGATGGAACATGTGCATCGTCAGCACGGCCGCCTGCCTTGGGCGCGGCTCTTTGCACCCGCGATCGCGCTCGCGCGTGACGGTTTTCT
>JAEZFJ010000412.1 GCA_023437755.1 Pseudomonadota bacterium | reverse complement strand
GTCGGTCCCGCCTGGCAGGTGAAGCAGACGTCACAGGGCTGAGCGCAGGCACACGACCCGCAGTCGACCAGCTGCTTGCAGTTGTTGGTCACGCTGCCGCACCTGCCTGAGCACGTGAGGGCAATGGATTCCGCCGTGCATTTCTTCTTGCGCGTGTGCTTCCGCCGGCGGCCCTTGCCGTGCTTGTGCGCTTTCTTGCGCCGCTTGCGCCGGCCCGCACCCTCCGTGTCCCCGACATCGAGGATGGCCACGAGGCCACCGAGCAACGGGAACGTCGCCACGAACGCCAGCAGGCGACGGCGGGAATCCCCGGTCGAGAGGACGCGGCTGAGGGCATCGAAGTGTCGGGCGTCCACGCAGGCAGTCTCCCAGGGTGCAGCATCGAGGGCGAGGTCGCGCCAGGCGAAGCGCAACACCGCTAGTGTGTCAGGAGCTTCCCACCACTAGCCATATATCAAAAGTGATATTTCAGCGCTACGTGGCGCCGTTTCGCCTCGTCATGCCATGTGCTGAGGAATCCACGATGAGTCCGTCAAACACGGCCGCGTGTACTGAGATGGAAAGCATCCAGCGGCCGCGAAGCCTCTTGGGGTCCATAGGCGAGTTCGGAGGTCTCGGGCCACTTGAGGCCGAAGCGCGTACAAGGTCTGTTGTGCGCCGGCCTGTCTCTCATACCGTCCTTTTTGAGCCACCCTGTGGCAGATGGATCTCTCTGCTCGTCGGGAGGATGCTCCGGTTTTCCTGCCGTGCCTTCCGACGCAGAAATACGACCTTCGATAGATGCGCAGGTGCCGCTCCGGCTCAATACTGCGGGCCAGGACTCCATCCGGAGATAGGTGAAACACAGGGAGCACAGGCATGGATCAGGCACGATTCGACACGATGGCGCGCACCTTGGCAGCGAGCGACTCCCGGCGCAGGGCACTGCGGCTGCTCGGCGGGAGCGCACTGGCAAGTGTTGGGCTGGTCCGGGTGGCGGCCGGGACCGAGGCGAAACGGAACCAGGCCTGTTGCGCCCAGAAGCGCAAAGCCTGCAACCAGCTCTGCCATGATCAGGGCACACGGTTGGACAACGCTGAGTTCACCTGCAATCCCGAACGGTGCACGCCCGGGTCAGTGTTTCTCTGCAATTGCGTGTGATGAGCGCCGAGGGCCGTGCTGCCACTCGGATGCTGCGGCCGATCGTCAGTCCCTGGGTCGAGCTACGTGGTGCCAAGGCCGCAGAGAAGGAAAACGTCATGCGTTCGCTCACATCCCGCATCACCCTGATGGTCCTGCTCCTGGGCGTGATCGCCCTCGGGATGGGCAGCGCGGTGCACGCGCAAGACTATGCGAAGCTGAAGGAAGGGGAGAGTGTCTTCACGGACGCCACGCCCACGTTGCTCGCCGCTGGCGCCATCCCGACTTTTCCCCACGAGCCAGCCGGTATTGCCCTGCAGCGGGTGCATATCGCCCCCGGCGGCCATGTCGATACCCCCGCCGATGACCCTCGCTTGGTACTCCTGACCGTGGAGCAGGGGACACTGACGGTCCGGAATACCGTCCCCGTGGTGGTGACGCGACAGACTGGGGCTCCGGAAAGCGTGCCGGCGGCGACTGAATTCACCATGACGACCGGGGATGCCTATGTCAGCCCGGCGAGCTCCGGCGGACAGTTACGCAACACGGGAACGGAGGAGGTCATCCTGTTGGCCGCCATCATCTACCCGGACCCTGCGGCCACCCCAACGCCGTAAGGGAGACACCGACTAATGGCGGCTGAAATGGCCCCTGAGGCCGGTCGAGTCCGCGTTGCCTGCGAGACGATGCGCAAAAGGACTGGTGTCCGCTGTTAAGAACGGGTGTGTCAGTGCGCCTCCACGTCTCGTATACCGTCCTTTTTGAGACCGCGCGGGATATTGCCTGGCGCTCAATTCGGGGCGTTTCACTTCCCTTGTGTTCACGTTCCGGATGACGATCCTGGACGTCATTCCGAGGCCTGTCATCAACCATGTTGACGCCCCCGACAACAGGGCCAACCGGCAGCGATCACGCAGGTAGCTCAGGACCTTGCAATCAGGACAGTCCACGATTGACGGAGTCGCAAGCGAATGACACGGCGCCGGTGACTGACCAATGAATCCTCCATAGGAGAGACACTGTGGATGGCCCGCACACCATGCATCCCACGGTGCCGGCAGCACCTGCCCCTCCCAGACAACCCTGGCCCGGAAACCCAGGGTTCGCGCTGGTACGCTCGGGAAGCGCGGGTCCGTGGCGCCGGATTGGTAGTGAACCCGTGCTTGGGTGCGACACCGACACGCGGTCTGGAGGCACATTGCGAATCTATCTTGACGCCGACGCCTGCCCGGTCAAGGAGCAGGTCTACAAGGTCGCGGACCGCTACGACGTCGACCTCGCGGTCGTCGCCAACGCGTACTTGCGGACACCGGATGGAGTGAGGCTGGTCGTTGTTGCCGGCGATATCGACGCCGCTGACGACTGGATCGCCGAGCGCGCCGAGGCGGGCGACCTGGTCCTGACCGCCGATATCCCCCTGGCCGCCCGCGTCATCGCCAACGGTGTTCGTTGCCTCGATTTCCGCGGCGGTGAGTTCAACCCCAGCCGGATCGGCGACGCCCTCGCCGCGCGCGACCTCAACGCCCACCTCCGGGCGCTCGGCATCGCCGGCCACGGTCCCGCCGCCTTCACGCCAAAGGACCGTTCCCGCTTTGCCTCCGCCCTCGACTCCGCGGTCCAGCAGATGCGGGCGGTAGCACGGCGTCAGGCGGCTTCGGCCGCGTCTGAGAGCAGGGAGCCCGAAGGCTGATTTCGTTGGTCTTCATCTTCATCAAGAAGCTCCGGTCACCGGAGGTGCTCCGCTTCTGGCTCTCGCTCCATGACCTGACCTGCCAGAAAGCGAGTGAGAGCATATTCAGCAGCGTTGGTGATCTTGCGCTGCCAGGCCTTCGTTGAGGGGCTCCCGTTCCAGCCGCTGGATTTCAGCTGCTCCCGGGTGGTCGCTGGCGGAATACCGTCAAAGAACAGTTGCAGGCGATCGAGGAAAATACGGGAACGGAGGTCGCAGCTCCTAGGGAGGGCGGGGATCAGTTTCCGCCGCCACTGGCCAATCTGCCAGAGGGCAAGGCCGACCAGGCCGCCGACGAGCACCTGCAGCGGTTCCGGCAAGTTGAAGCACCACAAGACGATGAGGCTGTCGAGCGCGACCGCCGCGGTCGGGGGTTGTGAATTGTCGCGGCGCAGCACGACGACCGTACCAGCAATGGCCCTGCCCGCCGCCTCGTCCGAGAAGGCCTGCGCTTGGGCGTTGTACCAGTGACGGACGAACCAGGGGCGGGGCCAGCGTCAGTACCCAGACCGGGGGGTAGATGCAACGGCGGCCAGCAGCCGGCCGCCCGATGTGCCTCCTGCGGCTCCGCTACCTGTGGGGGAGGCTAGTCAGCGACCCCGAACCCGGTCTGGAGCTGCCCCGGGGCCACGAGTTCGGGCGCCTGCCGCGCGCGCCGCTCGGCCAGGACAGCCCGCCCAGCGGCGACGAGAGCGATCACCCAGATGGTGGCGAGGGCGATGTAGGCAGCCACCGCCGCCTGGCCCTCGATGCCGAGCGTGCTCAACAGCGTCCGGGCGTTGGTCAGGACGATCAGGCCGCCGATCGCCGCGCCGAGCAGACGGGGGTGGAGGAAGCGGACCAGCCACGCTGCAACCGGCGCCGCAACGATCCCGCCAGCCAGCAGCGCCCCCACCACTGGCAGCGCCACCAGAGAGCGGTCGAGCGAGATGAGGAAGCCGATCGAAGCGGCCGAGGCGACCAGGAACTCACTGGTGCTGACGGTGCCGACCACTTTGCGCGGTGACATCTTGCCGGAGGCGAGCAGCGTCGGGGTCGAGATTGGCACCCAGCCGCCGCCGCCGACGGCGTCAAGGAAGCCGGCGACCATCCCAAGCGGGACGAGCAACCTGGTG
>JAEZFJ010000380.1 GCA_023437755.1 Pseudomonadota bacterium | reverse complement strand
CTTCAAGGCAGCGAAACAGCCCAGAGGACTCGCTCGCATGCACATGACGAATATTTGCGCCGCTGATCGGCCCGACCAGGTAGCGCTTGTGCTTGCCGACGCCCGTAGTGCGCTCAGCCGCGGCAATACGGAAGCTGCTATCGAAGCTCTCCGCGCGGTTCTGAATTCCGAGAGCATGGACGAGCAGCAGTCGATGGTGCGGGTCAATCTGGCAGCAGCCCTGTGCGAACAGGCGCAGGGTCTCGACGAGAACGCTCCGGCCATCGCCCTCCTTGATGAGGCTGCTTCGTTGCTGAAAGAGGCCATCGCTGCGCTTCCGGCGCGCACGCCCAACTGGGCTCTTGCCAGGACGAACATGGCCGTGGTGCTTCTCACCCGTGGCAACCGCGCGAACACTCGCGGCGACATCCTCGTGGCGCATCTGTCGCTCGATGGGACCGAAGAGGTTTTCGCCGCCGCTGGAGACGAGGCGGGGCGGAATTGGTCACGGGCCGTTCGCGACCATCTCACCGAATGGCACGAGCGTCGCGCCAGCCTGCGCTGATCAGCCTCGTCCGAGCTCTTCACTGCGTCGGCGTGCCGCCGCAACGGTGCGGTCGACCAGTTGCGTCAGTCCATCCGCCTCTGCCATCAACACCGCCAGGCCCGCAGCGGTAGTGCCGTTGGGCGAGGTCACGTTCTGGCGCAACACCGCCGGCGGCGATCGATCGGCCTCGAGCAGTGCCGCGGAACCGATCACGGTCTGCCGCGCCAGTTGCTCGGCGACCGCATCCGGCAAGCCCTGCCTCCGCCCGGCCTCCGCCAGAGCCTCTACGAGGTGGAACACATAGGCAGGTCCGGACCCGGAGATCGCCGTAACCGCATCGAGTTGATCCTCGCGGTCGAACCAGACCACTGCTCCCGCCGCCTTCAGCAGCGTCTCCGCCGCGTTGCGATCGTTCGCCGCAACCTCTGCTCCGGGCACTGCCCCCGTGATCCCCTTGCCGATCTGCGCCGGCGTGTTCGGCATGGTGCGCACCACCTTGCCGGTGCCGAGGCCCCGCGAGATCCGCCCGATGTCGATCCCGGCGGCAATGGACACCACCAGCGTCTGCGGACCCACGACCCGCTTCAGGTCGGCCATCACCTCGTCCATGACCTGCGGCTTCACCGCCAGCACCAATACATTGGGCTGCAGTCCCACCGCCTCGCCATGGATGGTCAGCCCGTAGTCCTCGGCCAATCCACGAGCGAGCTCGCCGGGATTGGGATCCACCAGGATCAGATTGCCCTGCGGCAGCCCGGCATCCAGCCAACCCTGCGCCAACGCCATGCCCATCTTGCCGGCGCCGACGAGCATCACCGGCCCAATGGTGCGCATCGACATTGCTCAGGCCTCCCCGACGGTCTCGAACATCACCTGGCTCAACGCTTCCGACGCCGCCTTGCCGGCCCAGACCACGAACTGGAAGGCCTGGTAGTAAAGGTCGCAACTATCGGTGGCTGAGCGCAGCAGCGCCTCGCATTGCTGTGGCGACACTTCAGCTCCACCAGTCAGCAGGTGCGAGTTGCGGAACAAAACCACGCCTTCCTTGTGCCAGATGTCGAAGTGGCCGATCCACAACTGCTCGTTGATCAGCGTGATCAACTGCTTGATCTCGTTCCGCCGGCCTTCCGGCGCTTTCAGGTCGAAGGCGCAGGCGATATGGAGGCTCTCGAGATCCTCCATCCAGTTGAACGAGACGTGGTAGTCGCTCCAGCCCCCACGCACAGAGATCGAGATCTCGTCGGCGTCCTGGCGCTCGAACGTCCAGTCGTTGATCGAGGCGATGTGCTCGATGATGTCCACGGGGTGGACGGTCCGGTCGGGCGCAAATTGCAGAAGCGACATTGAGACAGTCGTCCTCGTTCGAGTCTCGGGCCCGAAGGGCCTGCGGCTGGGGTGTCGGAGAGCAACCGCTGCCTCAAGGGCTTACGAATCGTCCCGATGAAGTCACCCTACACCCGCTGGCCGGCACGGGGATCGGTCGCCGGCAACGCGCCGGCAATCTCTTGTGGAAGGATGGTCCGGCCGATTTGGTTAACGGAGTGTTAAGGCGCGGCCGGACAGTGCCTCGTTTCGGGATCAGAACAGGCCCTGAGGCCCCGCCCAACCGGTCACCAGCGGCTCGGTCCACGCCGCGAACCCATTTGCCACCGCGAGGGCCGCAGCGGCATGGTGGTCGTACTCGACCACCCGCAGCTCCGTGATCCAGCGCCCCTCACGCCGCTCGATGATCGCATAGCGCGCATCGGGCGAGCCATGAACCAGTTGCAACCCGACCGCACCAGGATTGACGATCACCCGCCCATCCCGCAGCCGAACCGATCGCGCCATATGCGTGTGCCCGCACAGCATCAGCGGGTAGTCATACCCCTCCGCCGGCGCCGCCACCGATGCCTCATCCGGAAGCGTCGTTTGCCGCCCGTCAAACCAGCCGTCGAGCCAGGGTTCGGTGTCGCTTTGCGGCGTGCCGTGACAGAGGAAGACCTCGCCAGCAAAGACCTCGGTTGCCGGCATCTCCTCCAGCCACCGCCGATGCACCACCGTCAGTTCCCGGCTGGCAAACTGGTCCACCCGTTTGAGCCGCTCGCCCTCCACCAGCCACTGATCGTGATTGCCGCGGATCACCGGCCCGCTGATCTGCATCAGCCGGTCGGCCGCACCAGCCGGATCCAGTGGTCCACTCACATGGTCGCCCAGACACAACGTCGCATCGACGCCCTGGCGCTGGATGTCGACCAGCACCGCGTCGAGCGCGTGCACATTACCGTGAACGTCGGAGACGACGGCGAAGCGCAAGCCGGTCAGCTTGCCTTGGGCGCCCCGGACTTCAGCGCAGCCAGTTCGGCCCGAAGCGCCGCGATCTCGTCGCCCTGCACCTGTACCAACTCGCGCAAAGCGTCGAACTCCTCGCGCTTCACCAGTTCCATGTCGACCACGATGCGCTGCGCCTGCGACTTGACGATGGTCTCGACCTCGCGACGGACGCCGTCGGCCATGCCGGCAGCCTCGTTCATCAGTCGGCCCAGATCGTCGAAGATTCTGTTGCCCTGGCTCATGGCTGCTCCAATTCAGTGCTCGCGGTCACCGATATCTAGGCGATGCCCGCCGTCTTGACCAGACCGGCCGAAGCGGCAATGGTCCCCGCCGTTCGCCAGGAGGCGCCCTTGCCCTTCCCCAACATCGATCCCATTGCCTTCGCCATCGGCCCGTTCGCCATCCGCTGGTACGCGCTCGCCTACCTGTTCGGCGTCATCCTCGGCGCCGGCTATGGCTACCTGCTGCTGCGCAATGCCCGCCTCTGGGCAGAGGGCCGCCCTCCGTTCAAGGCTCAGGATATTTGGGACTTCGCCTTCTGGGCCATGCTGTCGATCGTCATCGGCGGGCGCGTCGGCTACGTCCTGTTTTACAACTTGGGCTACTATCTCGAAAACCCGGCGCAGATCATCAACACCCTCGATGGCGGCATGAGCTACCACGGCGGCATGGTCGGCCTGATCCTGGCCGTGGTGGTGTTCACCCGCGCCCGTGGCGGCAACTTGCTGAGCGGTCTCGATCTCATTGCCGCCGTAGGCACCATCGGCCTGCTTCTCGGGCGCCTGGCCAACTTCATCAACGCCGAGCTCTATGGCGCCCCCACCGACCTGCCCTGGGGCGTGATCTTCCCCACCGACCCACTCCAGGTGCCGCGCCATCCCTCCCAACTCTACGAAGCTGCCCTCGAGGGTCTCGTTCTCTTCCTGGTCATCCGCTTCGTTACCCACATCGCGCTCGGCCTGCGCCGCCCCGGGCTCGTCGCAGGCATTTTCGGCATCGGCTATTCGCTGGCTCGCATCGCCGTCGAGTTCGTGCGCCTGCCCGACCAGCAGATCGGCTACCTTTATGGCGACTGGCTCACCATGGGCATGCTCCTCAGCCTGCCGATGCTGCTGATCGGCGTCGGGCTCGTGATCTACGCCGCCACCCGGCGCGAACCCCTGCTCCGACGCCCGGAGGCTCTGTCTTGATGGTTGCCAACGCTCCGAACCTGTCCGAGCAGATCGACTTCCAGATCCACACCTCCGGCCCTATGTCGATCGCGACCTATATGGGTCTCTGCCTCACCCACCCCTCCAAGGGCTATTATCGTACCAACGACCCGCTGGGGGCCGCCGGGGACTTCGTCACTGCCCCCGAAATCTCCCAGATGTTCGGCGAAATGGTCGGCTTCTACGTCGCCCAGTTCTTCCAGCAGATGAGCGCACCCAACCCGGTGACCCTGCTCGAACTCGGCCCCGGCCGCGGCACGCTGATGGCCGACATGCTCCGCGTCCTTGGCCGCCTCGACGGATTTCGCGAAGCACTCGACCTCCGCCTGTTCGAGACCAGTCCCACCCTGATCGCGGAGCAGAAGACCCGCCTGGCCGAATACGACGGCACCTGGATCACCGATTTCGACCAGGTCGGCACCGGCCCCCTGCTCGTCATCGCCAACGAGTTCTTCGACGCGCTGCCAATCCGCCAGTTCGTCAAGCAGGCCGACGGCTGGCACGAACGCGTGATCGGCCTTGCTGACGGAACGCGCCGGTTTGGCTTGAGCCCCTCCCCCATTCCCGAGAGCAGCATCCCCGAGGCGCTGCACAACGCCGAGATCAACGCCGTCTACGAAGTGGCCCTCGCCGGCACCCAGATCATGGATCGCCTCGCCCGCACCGTCGCCCGCAACGGCGGCGCCATCCTCGCCATCGACTACGGCTATGGCCGCACCCAGACGGGAGAAACCCTCCAGGGCGTGCGCCGCCACCAATATGCCGACGTGCTTGATGCCCCCGGCGAGACGGATCTCTCGGCCCATGTGGATTTCGAGGCGCTGAGCAACGTCGCAGCCCGCGCCGGCCTTGCCGTGGCCCCGCTCGCGACCCAGGGCGAGTTCCTGACCCGTATGGGCATCGGCGAGCGCACCCAATCCCTAGCCAGGGCAAACCCGCAGGCGGCGGCGGACCTCGAAACCGCCCGCAACCGTCTGGTGGCCCCCAACCAGATGGGCGCCCTGTTCAAGGTATTCTGCGCCCACAGTCCCGGGCTACAGCCGCCAGGCTTTGCATGACGCCTCCCTTCGAGCAGAGCCAGGCACTGGCCGGCATGACCTATCTGCGCCACGGATTCT
Source organism: Pseudomonadota bacterium (assembly GCA_023437755.1). GTDB lineage: Bacteria > Pseudomonadota > Alphaproteobacteria > Rhizobiales > Devosiaceae > Devosia. The sequence goes on along the minus strand of JAEZFJ010000380.1, from coordinate 625 downwards.
TTGGGCGACAGGGCGGCCATTCCGAGGGCGAATTCGCCAGCAACAATGTCTCTATCGCTGTAGGCGACAAGCCCCACCTGGCCGAGGCCAACCGAACCGGTGTCGCGCAAGCTCTCGGCTATCTCCGCAAGAACCTCTATCTGCTCAAGCAGATGCACTCCGCTACCGTGCGCGTCCTGGCCGACGTGCCGGACAACGACGTCGCGGTGGAGGCTGACGCAATGGTCACGCGTCGGCGCGAGCTTGCGCTGGGCATCCTCACCGCCGACTGCACGCCCATCCTCTTCGCAGACCCCGAGACCGACGTTCTCGGTGCGGCCCATGCCGGCTGGCGTGGTGCCGTCGACGGCATCGTCGGCAACACCGTTGCCGCCATGGTCGAACTCGGCGCCGAGCCGTCGCGCATGGTCGCCGCCATCGGCCCCACCATCTCGGGCGAAAACTACGAGGTGGGCCCGCAATTCATGACCGACTTCGTGGCCCTCCACCCCGACGGTTGGCGCTTCTTTCATGTGCCGCCGGGCAAACGCGCCCATTTCGACCTGCCCGGCTTCGTCGAGGACCAACTCCGCCGGGCCGGGGTAGGCACTATCGAGCGCGTCGGCGGCTGCACCTACGCCCACCC
>JAEZFJ010000368.1 GCA_023437755.1 Pseudomonadota bacterium | reverse complement strand
CATCACAGCGACCCGTTCGGCGAGGCGGCGGACGATGCCCAGGTCGTGGGTGATGAACAGCATGGCCATGTTGCGTCGCCGCTGCTCGGCCTTGAGCAGCGCCAGGATCTGGGCTTCCACGGTGACGTCCAAAGCGGTGGTGGGCTCGTCGGCGATCAGCAGTGCCGGATCGTTGGCGAGCGCCATGGCGATCATCACGCGCTGTCGCGGGCCCCCGGAACGCTGGTGCGGGTAATCCTCGAGGCGCCGCTCCGGATCGGGGATGCCAACGCTGCGGAGCAGCTCGACCACCCGAGCCCGTGCGGCGTTGGGCCGGAGCCCCTGGTGCACCGCCAGCACCTCGCCGACCTGCCGCCCGACCGTGTGCACCGGATTGAGCGAGCTCATCGGCTCCTGAAAGATCATGCCGACGCGATTGCCGCGCACGCCGCGGAGGACGGGTTCGGACGCCGTGGCAAGATCGGTGCCGTCGAGCGTGATCGCCCCGGCAACGCTTGCCTTCGGGGGCAGGAGGCGGAGGATGGAAGCGGCGGTGACGGACTTGCCGGAGCCACTTTCGCCCACCAGCGCCAGCGCCTCGCCCCGCTTCACCTCGAAGTCGATGCCGTCCACCACTTCGGTGGTGCCGAAGCCGATGGTCAAGCCGCGGACGGTGAGCAGGGGGGCCGTCATGCGAAAGTCTTGCGCGGATCGAAGGCGTCGCGCACCGCCTCGCCGATGAAGACCAACAGCGTCATCATGGTGGCGATGGTGACGAAGCCGGTGATGCCGAGCCATGGCGCCTGCAGGTTGTTCTTGCCCTGCGCCAGCAGTTCACCCAGCGAGGGGGACCCGGGTGGCAGGCCGAAGCCCAGGAGTTCGAGCGAGGTGAGGGTCACCACCGAACCGGAGAGGATGAAAGGCATGAAGGTGAGGGTGGCCACCATGGCATTGGGCAGCAGATGCCGTGCCATGATTGCCGGATTGGAGACGCCGAGCGCGCGTGCGGCAGCGACATACTCGAAATTGCGGGCGCGCAGGAACTCGGCGCGGACGATGCCCACCAGCGATACCCAGGAGAACAGCAGCAGGATGCCGAGCAGCACCCAGAAGCTGGGGGTGATGACGCTCGAGATGATGAGCAGGAGATAGAGGGCAGGTATCGAGGTCCATATCTCGATCAGGCGCTGGCCGAGCAGGTCGATCCAGCCGCCGAAATAGCCCTGCACGGCTCCGACGACGACGCCGACGACCGAGGAAAGGATGGTGAGGGTGAAGCCGAACAGCACGGAGATGCGGAGCCCGTAAAGCAGGCGAGCGAGCACATCGCGGCCGCGATCGTCGGTGCCAAGCCAATGGTAGTTGCCCAGGTGACAGTTCGGGTCTGCGGTGCCCTGGCGGTACTGCCCGCAGATCTGCTCGCCCGAGAGCAGCCAACTGGGAGGGGTGGCGCCGGGCCCCGGCTGGTAGCGGTCGACCGTGCCGAAGCTGAATCGCACGGGCGGCCAGATGGCCCAGCCATTGGTCTCGATCTCGTTGGCGATGTAGTCGCTGCGATAATCGGGGGTGGCGAGGAAGCCGCCAAATTTGGCTTCGGGGTAGTTCACCAGAACCGGAAACAGCAGTTCGCCCTTGTACGAGGCGACGATCGGCCGGTCATTGGCGATGAAGTCGGACGCCATGGCCACGAGGAACAGCCCCAGGAACAGCCAAAGCGACCACCACCCGCGGCGGTTGGTGCGGAAGTTCTGCCAGCGACGGCGATTGAGCGGAGAGAGGCGGCGGTTGCGGGGCGCTTCGAGGGCGGCGGCCTCGGCCATCATCTCGGTCATGCGCCGCGACTCTCGAAATCCAGGCGCGGGTCGATCCACATATAGACGAGATCGGACAAGAGGCTCAGCACCAGCCCGATCAGCGAGAAGATGTAGAGGGTGGCGAACACCACCGGGTAGTCGCGTTGCGCCACCGACTGGAAGCCGAGAAGGCCGAGCCCGTCCAGCGAGAAGATGGTCTCGATCAAGAGCGAACCGCCAAAGAAAGCGCCGACGAAGGCGGCGGGAAAGCTGGCGATCACCAGCATCATGGCGTTGCGGAATACATGCCCATAGAGCACCTGCCGCTCCGTCAGGCCCTTGGCACGGGCGGTGGTGACGTATTGCTTGCCGATCTCGTCGATGAAGCTGTTCTTGGTGAGGAGCGTCGTGGTGGCGAAGGCGCCCAGACCCATGGCGATGATCGGCAGCGTCAGGTGCCAGAGATAGTCGAGGATCTGCCGCCACCAGGGGAAGCTTTCCCAGCCCGGCGAGGTGAGGCCGCGCAATGGGAAGACCTGCAGGAAACTGCCCCCGGCGAACAGCACCACCAGCAGGATGCCGATCAGGAAGCCGGGAATGGCATAGCCGATGATAACGATGGTGGAGGACCACACGTCGAACCGCGAGCCGTCGCGAACGGCCTTGCGGATGCCAAGCGGAATGGACACGCCGTAGGCGATCAGCGTCATCCACAGCCCGAGCGAGATCGACACC
>JAEZFJ010000342.1 GCA_023437755.1 Pseudomonadota bacterium | reverse complement strand
CGACAGGTCGACCCGCCAGACGTTCAGACGCCCGGACGCTTCTGACAGGTAGAACAGAGATTGTCCGTCGGCACTCCAGACCGGGTTGAGCCGGTCCACCCCGTCGAGCGGAAACAGCCGTTCGTGGCGCCCCGTCGCCGGGCGGTAGATCCAGATCTGCCGGGCATTGGCCGCGACGCGATACTGTCGCTCCGGCGGATCGAACGAGGGGTTGTAGGTATAGACCAGGGCCGTCTGGTCCGGGTTCCAGCTCGCCTCGCCCGCCAGGTTCGGCAGCACCAGCCTGTCCCGGCCGGTCGTGGTGTCGACCGCGTACAGCTGCGGCAGGCCGCTCAGCGCGCCTTGCACGCTCTGCTCCGCGTCTCCGAGGCGCAGAGCCTGGTAAAGAACAGCCTCGCCATCAGCCGAAAAGCTCGTCGGTACTTCGCTGGCCGACGACCAGGTCATGCGCTGCAGCGTACCGGAAAAATCGCTCACATAGACGTCGTCGTCGCCGCTGATATCGGAGGCGAACGCCAGCCGTTCGGAGTCCGGCGACCACACCGCGTGGTGGCTGTAGGCCTGTTGGCTGCTGATCGGGATGGCGACCCCACCCTCCGCCGCCACCACGAAGACCTGGCCGCGGTGGGTAAAGCTGATCGCCTCGCCATCAGGCGATATGCGCGCGAAACGCAGCCAGCGCGGCTCCTCACCTGTGGGTTGCGCCAGCGCCGGCCCTGCGGCGACAAGCAGGGTGCAGACAGAGACGGCGGCAATACGACGGAGCATGGTTTTCTCGGCTGGGCGGGCGGGATGCACCCTCTCCCCCCTAGGCCGAAATGCTTAAGGGCAGCTTTGACCGATACCGAAAAATTCAACGCAGCGGCACCTTTGCGACGCAAGCTCGATGCAGGCGGTGAGCGGGCTGGCTGCAGTGCCGCAGCTTCACTGACCCGACAGGTATCTCCGGCTCACCCACCCCTCGTACCCTGTCACGCGGACTTTCTGCCAGTTGCCGGTGGCGTATGGCAGAAAGGCGATCTCGCACTGGTTGCGCAGGAGAGAGGTCAGTATTCGCGAGGTCGCCGATGGGAAGGCTCGTACGTTCAGCCGGTCCCCTGCGGCCACGTTGGAAACGCAGTAGCGAGCCGGCGACACCATCGAGATGTAGCGACTGTTCACCCAGCCCGAATGATGTCCGTCTTCCACCGGACACCACGAGCCCCTGCATTCTCCGACAACGATGACTCCGCATCGCCCGTAGTGGAGCGCCGTCCGGATACCGGTCTTGGCACTGGGACCCTTCCGCAGGTTCAGCACGTCTGAGGACGCAACATTGACCACGCAATGCTCCTCCCCCTCCACCACCTGCGCGGACGCCGCCTGGGCGCCCAACAACAAGGACACCGCCGTCGCACACACCGATATCAGAGCTCTCATCATCACTGCCTCCGTGTCGGTGCGATAAGACGGCTCCCTGTCTGAACCGCTGCTGAACGTCGAGCGGTCGTGGCACGGGTCGGGAGTGAGACGACTGCAGACCAACCTGACAGGATGATGACACGCGCTGCCAGGAAAATCACATAATAAGCGGAATGGTTTAGCTGAAACTTTGAAGGCGCAGCTGAGTTCTCCCTGGGCACCGGCTTGGAGGCTCAGAGATGGCAAACAAACAGCAACCCACCATTGAGAGGCTGACCAGCAACGGCCCGGCTGTCGTGAACGGGGGAGACGGACTCTCGATCAACGGAAGGCGCAGCGACCGCAGGTCCGGCCCGGGTGCCAGTTGGAGGGTGAGCTCATGATGGTCCTCAATCGCGCCCGGCGACGGCGCTACGCTGCGCTGCTCAAGGCGACACTGGTGGTTGCCACAGTGGCGGTTCTGACCACGCCGAAGGTCGACCTGCCCGACATTTCCTTTCCCCTCGTGACCGCGGCCCATGCGGCAACAGAAAACTGAGAGGGGGCGGAGAGAGTTTGATGAGCAACAAGTTCGAACTGTTGGCACGTTGTGGCTATGCCGCTCGCGGGGTCGTCTATGTCATCCTGGGAGCAATTGCTCTCACTGGCGCCTCGGCAGGGAGTGGAGGGGATACCAGCACGAAAGGTGCCTTGTCTGCCGTTTTGCAGCAGCCTTTCGGACGCGTCTTGCTGGCAGGGGTGGCGATTGGCCTTGTGGGATACGTTCTCTGGCGCGTGGCTCAGGCCATCTTTGATGCCGACGGGGTGGGCAGCGGCGTAAAGGGCTACGTCGTCCGGGCCGCTCAGCTGGCTGCGGGGCTCGCCAACTTGTCCCTGGCGGCCGCCGCAGTGAGCCTGGTGGTCGCCAACAGCGGCGGTTCCGGGTCATCCGGGGAAGTGGGCCTGTCGGCATGGCTGATGCAGCAGCCGTTTGGAAGGTTCCTGGTGGGGGCAGTCGGGCTGGCCATCATCATTGCCGGTCTGGTTCAGGCCTGGCGAGGCGTTTCCGGGAAGTACCGCGACCAGGTGAAGCTGCCGCCTGAGCATGAAGCGGTGCTTCACCCCCTCAGTGCCTTTGGACTCGCCGCCAGGGGGATGCTGCTGGCGGTGACAGGCATGTTCTTCATCTTCGCCGCCGTGACCGTGGACCCGAACCAGTCCGGTGGCCTGTCCGAAGGTCTAGACTGGATACGGCAGTTGCCGTTCGGGCCCTACCTGTACGGCTTGGCGGCAGCCGGGCTGGTTTCCTTCGGCCTCTACAGCTTCATCGAGGGCAGGTACCGCGTGGTGAACGCCCCGGATGCAGGAGACGTGAAGCGAGCGGCAGGTAAAGTCGCAAGCGTGCGCCCATAGAAGCCAGGCGGTGTACCGGGTAGATCACCTGCGTCTCCCGCGCTGTAAGTGGACCGGCAGCGGCCCGGAAGGCGTTACCCTGATCGAGCAGGTCGAGCTGCCACTGGGATATACGGTCCAAGAGCAGCGATCCGCGAACCTATGCCGACGTCGGGTGCCGTTGTGCGCCAAGCATTGGACCATTCTGGCATTGGAAGCGGAACGCCGCGGCATGGACCTGCCGGCGCTGCTGCAGAAGGTGGCGGAGACGCTGTGCCGGGATGGGCTGTTCGAGGCGGCGTTGGACTGACTTCACCTGCCGTCTAGGTCAGTCAGGTGGTGCGAGCTCCAATATGGCCTGCTTGCGCCGCTCAATCGCTGCACGGAGCGATGCCTCAGTATCTATGCACCGCGCCAGGTGCCCCCGGATCAAGGAGACCTCGAAGTCCTTTAGCTCTGGATTTGTTCCCGAATTCACGAGCCGCACGTGCTGATCATACCCACTGACTGCTTGGATGCACTCGCGGAGAGGCGCATCGATCGCCGGGACGCAAATATCGTTCAGCCGGTGCCAGCGAGCGACGTCAATGTCGACCGTGGAGTAGCCCGAACGTGTGCCTAGGAGGGCACCCAGGACGGGGGAGCGCCGCTTCTCGAAGGCGTCAAGGTCCGCCTGCAAGGCCAGAAGAGCCTCCCACTCTTGGGTGTGCTGCTGCAAATAGGCACGGCGGTCGCGCATGCGATCCATCTGCAATTGCCTACCGGCGTAGATCAGCGCTGCGACGGCCGCGAGGCCAGCGATGAGGGTTTGCCACTCGGATAGAGCGTCTATGACCGCCTGGTCACTGCCAACGATGTCCCCGATCAACGCCCAAACCAGCGTGGCGGCATAGGCCGTCACCGCAAGCCACGGCCAAAGCCCAGGAACAATCAACGCGTCGATCTCCCATGTCGGGTTTCATGGCACATGGATTCGCCGAGGCTGTCATGTGCCATTCCATGTGCCAGTGCCTCGCCGGGGGCAGGGGTGGGCGCAAGGAAAATCAACGGGTTAGCTGTGGCACATGACGGCACACAGAGCCGGCCTCTGGAACAAGGCTGAGTCCGGTAAGCGACCGATTTAGTGCAGAGAAGTGGCTGGCTGGGGAACCTGGATTCGAACCAAGATCGACGGAGTCAGAGTCCGCTGTTCTACCATTGAACTATTCCCCAGCAGGGGTGCCCGGCGAAGCGGGCGGGCGCGGCGTGGCCGACGCGGGTCTCACTTAGACAAAGCGAAATCAGATTGCAAGCGCCCTCGACACGCTTTGACGCCATGTTCGGGAACATTGCGCTGCAGCCTCCCATGCTCTACCGTCAGCCTCGACAACGAACGACTGTGCGTCGGGCGCGCCCTCTGGGTCGGCGACCGCGCACGCTAGGAGACCATTGTGGCCGACTTGGATCGGTCCGCGGCCGCGCTGCCCCTCGAGGTCGGTGCGACCAATATGCCGCAGGGGCCTGCCCCTTCGGCAAGGGACGGGCAGGGACGGCCCGGACCGGCGGGCAAGCGGACGCCGCCACCCCCAGCCAATTCGCGCCGTGCGCGCGGGCCGCTCTATGCGGCGCTCGACCTTGGCACCAACAATTGCCGCCTGCTGATCGCCCGCCCGCATGATCACGGCTTCCGGGTTACGGACGGCTTCACCCGCATCGTGCGGCTGGGGGAGGGCGTGTCTGTCACCGGCCGGCTCTCCGACGCGGCGATCGAGCGCACCATGGAAGCGCTGCGCCAGTGCCGCAACAAGCTGGTGGAACACCAGCCTGCCCGCATGCGCCTGATCGCGACGGAGGCCTGCCGCAGCGCCGAGAACGGCGTCGCCTTCCTGGCCCGCGTGCGCGAGGAACTGGGGCTCGATCTCGAGATCGTCGACCGCCGCACCGAGGCCGAACTCGCTGTCACCGGCTGCGCCGACCTGATCGAAAGCACTGCCGACGGCGCACTGATGTTCGATATCGGCGGTGGTTCCTCGGAATTGGCCTGGCTCGATTTCCGCGGCGGCCGCCCACGGGCGCAGGGGCGCATGTCGGCTTCGATTCGCTCCTGGCAGTCGCTGCCGGTGGGCGTCGTTTCCATCGCCGAGCGCTTCGGCGGCGTCGACGTCACGCCGGAAGTGTTCGAGGCCATGGTGTCCTTCGTTGCCGAGCACCTCAAGCAGTTCCGCGGCCGCGACAAGCTGCGCCAGATGATCGCCGACCATCCGGTGCACCTGATCGGCACCTCCGGCACGGTGACCACCCTGGCAGGGCTCCATCTCGGGCTTGAGCGTTACGAACGCCAGAAGGTCGACGGGCTGTGGATGCACCGGCGCGAGGTGGACGAGACCATGCGCGTGCTGCTCAACATGCCCTATGAACGGCGTGTTGCGCACGCCTGCATCGGCCGTGATCGCGCCGATCTGGTGCTGCCCGGCTGCGCCATCTTCGAGGCCATCCGCCGCGAATGGCCGACCGAGCGGGTGCGCGTTGCTGATCGCGGCCTGCGCGAGGGTATCCTCATCTCCCTGATCGATGCTGATCGGGGGCGCGGCAGGAACGCCAGCTCGCGGAGGTATGGCCATGGTCGATAAGGCGCTGGGGCAGGGCGGCCGCAAGTCCGACAGGGATCTCAAGATCCGCGTGAAGACGGCCAAGAAGCGTACGGTCTCCTCCACCAAGTGGCTCGAACGCCAGCTTAACGACCCCTATGTGGCGCGCGCCCGCGCCGAAGGCTATCGCTCGCGCGCCGCCTTCAAGATCAAGGAGATGGACGAAAAGCATAAGCTCTTTCACAAGGGCACGCGTGTCGTCGATCTCGGCGCCGCCCCCGGGGGTTGGTCGCAGGTCGCCGCCAGGGCGGTGGGCTCCACCGACGCCAACCCGCTGGTGGTCGGCATTGACTATCTCGAGATGGATCCGATTCCCGGCGTCATCCTGCTCAAGAAGGATTTCACCGAGGACGACGCCCCGCAGATGCTGATCGACGCCATGGGCGGCAAGAAGGCCGACCTGGTGATGAGCGACATGGCCTGGCCG
>JAEZFJ010000265.1 GCA_023437755.1 Pseudomonadota bacterium | reverse complement strand
GCCCTGCAGGACGCCGAAACGGGCCAGCGCGGCTACATTCTCACTCAGGACGAGACCTATCTCCAGCCTTACACGGCTGCGGTCGGCATTGTGGAGGAGAGCTACAGCACGCTCGAGCAGGTGCTCGTCCCCTACCCGCAGGCCGCAGAACCCATGCGCACTCTGCGGGAGGATATCGACTTCAAGCTCGCCGAGATGTCTACAACCATTAGTCTCGTGCGCGATGGCGCGATCGATGAAGCGATCGAGATCGTGCGCACCGACGACGGCAAGGAGGCGATGGATCGCTCCCGCACCTTCTTCGACGCCCTTATCCGGGCTGCCGACGAGCGCCTCACCACTGGCACCGAGGACCAGCGCAACGCCGCTACCGCCTTGCGCTGGACCAACATCGCCGGCGCCTTCGTGATCTTCGTGGTGGTGGGCGCCTTCGCCAGGACTGTGGTGTCCTACACCCGCGAACTGGCCAAGGCGCGCCAGGAGGTGGAACTCGCCAACACCAGCCTGGAGCAGCGCGTGCGCGAGCGCACCGTTGACCTCGGCCGCGCCAACGAGGAAATCCAGCGCTTCGCCTATATTGTCACCCACGACCTCAGGGCGCCGCTGGTCAATATCATGGGCTTCACCAGTGAGCTCGAGACCAGTGTCGGGGAACTCTCCGCCTTCATGAAGGATCGCGCCGATCCCGATCCCGCCTTCGCTGCTGCCCATACGGCGGCCACCGAAGACCTTCCCGAGGCCATCACCTTCATTCGCGCCGCCACCCGCAAGATGGACGGGCTGATCAACGCCATCCTCAAGATCTCGCGCGAGGGCCGGCGCCAGTTGAAGCCCGAGTCCGTCAATCTCGATGAACTGGCCGAAGGCTCGGCTGCGGCAATTCACCACCAGGTTGCCGACAAGGGCGGCGCCATCGAGGTCGACATCACCGTTCCGCGCGTGATAACGGACCGGCTGTCGGTCGAACAAATCCTAGGCAACCTGCTCGACAACGCCGTGAAGTACCAGGATCCGGACCGCCCGCTGACGGTCAGGATCCGCGCCAGGCAAGTGGCTGGCAATCGCATCGAGATCGAGGTCGAGGACAACGGCAGGGGCATCGCCGCCTCCGACCACGAACGAGTGTTCGAACTGTTCCGGCGCGCCGGCAGCCAGAGCCAGCCTGGCGAAGGCATCGGGCTCGCTCATGTGCGCACCATGGTGCGCAGCCTGGGTGGAGACATAACCCTCCGGTCCGAACTGGGCCAGGGCACGACGTTTATCATCACGCTGCCGCGGGACCTGCGCAGCTATCTGGAGACGGTGTCGAAATGAGCAATGAAGCCAAGCCTGTCACCATCGTGATGGTTGAAGACGATGAGGGGCACGCCCGGCTCATCGAAAAGAACATCCGTCGCGCCGGCGTCAGCAATGAGATCGTGCCCTTCACCGATGGCACCTCGGCCCTGACCTATCTGATGGGCAAGGACGGCAGCGGCGAAGTCAGCAGCGGCCGCCAGCTCCTGGTGCTGCTCGACCTCAACCTGCCCGACATGACCGGCGTTGACATCCTCGAGAAGGTCAAGGGCAACGAGCACACGCGCCGCACCCCGGTCGTGGTGCTGACCCCCCCCGACGACCAGCGCGAAATCCAGCGCTGCTACGATCTCGGCGCCAATGTCTACATCACCAAGCCGGTGGACTACGATGGCTTTGCCAATGCCATCCGCCAGCTCGGCCTGTTCTTCTCGGTGATCCAGGTTCCCGAGTCCGAGTAGAATGCCGGAGCGCACGCCGCACATCCTCTATATCGATGACGATCCGGGCCTCTGCCGCCTCGTGCAGAAGGCACTGGAGCGGCGTGGCTACGTCGTCGAAAGTGCCCATACCGGCGAGGAGGGCCTGGCGCGGCTGCGCCAGGGCGGCATCGACGTGGTCGGTCTCGACCACTATCTGCCCACCGGTACCGGTATCGATGTGCTGGCAGCCATGGCGGATCTCGAAGACCGCCCCGCCGTGGTCTATGTCACCGGCACTGCCGAAACGGCGGTGGCCGTGGCCGCTCTCAAGGCTGGCGCTGCCGACTACGTGCTGAAGACGGTCGACACCGACTTTCTTGAACTCCTTTCCAGTTCCATTGACCACGCCGTCGACCTTCTGCGGCTCAACCGGGCCAAAGCCAGGGCAGAGCAGGAGGTCCGGGAGGCCCGTGATCGTGCCGAGATGCTCCTGGGCGAGGTCAATCACCGTGTCGCCAACAGCCTTGCCATGGTCGCGGCGCTTGTGGGTCTCCAGGCCAACGCCATCCACAACGAGGAAGCCCGCAACGCCCTCGCCGAAACGCAGGCGCGCATCCAGGCCATCGCCGGCGTCCACCGGCACCTCTACACCACCGACGATGTCCGCTCGGTCCAGCTCGGCGACTACCTGCGCAGCCTCGCCGCCGAACTCGAGACCACCATGCAGGCTGCCGGCGCCCTCGCCCGCATTGCCATCGACGCGCACAACGTCTCCATTCCCACCGAGAAGGCGGCCTCCGTCGGCGTGGTTGTCACCGAACTCGTGACCAACGCCATCAAGTAAGCCTACCCCAGCGGCACTGGCGGCGAGGTGCGGATCGTCCTGCGCTCCACTGAGCAGGCGGTGGTTGATCTGCGCGTGGAAGACGACGGCATCGGCTGGGACGGCACCGGCAAGCCCCAGGGCACCGGCCTCGGCAGCCGCATCGTCAAGGCCATGGCCCACAGCCTCGGCGCCTCGGTCGCCTACACCAACCAGCGTCCCGGCACCCAGGTCACGCTGCAGTTTCCTGTGTAGGCGCTCCGCTCAGGCGTCCCGCAACTGCTTCCGCCAGGGCCGCACCCCTACGGGGGTAATCCCCTCCGCCGCCAGCATCTCCCCGGCCCTGCCGCTGCGGAAGGCTTCATAGTCGCCGATCCGGAATTGCGCCTCGCTGTCGATCAGGCTGATATCGCCGTCGGTGCTGAAATGGAGTGCCAGCCAGCTTGTCCCCGGCGGCAGGCTCGAGAACAAGTCACGGTAAGCCGCATCCTGCCC
>JAEZFJ010000220.1 GCA_023437755.1 Pseudomonadota bacterium | reverse complement strand
TATTGTAGGGCAGGTTGGCGATGATCCGCGTCGGGCCGTCCGCGAGCAACCGGTAGTCCATCTCCATGGCATCGCCGGCGATAACCGTCAGCCGCCCCGGATAGGCCTCCGCGATTTGCGCCAATGCCGGCAGCGCCCGCGCATCGCGCTCGATCGCGATCACCTCGCGCGCTCCCTCCGCCAGCAGCGCCCGGGTGAGACCACCCGGACCCGGGCCCACCTCTATCACTCGGACGCCTTCGAGCGATCCGCCGACACGCGCAATGCGTGCCGTCAGGTTGAGATCGAGCAGGAAGTTCTGCCCCAGCTCCTTCTTGGCGCGCAGCCCGTGCTCGGCGATCACTTCGCGCAACGGCGGCTGGTCGTCGATCTGGCTCATCGCACCGCCGTCATGGCATCCGCCATGCGAATGGCCGCAAGAAAGCTCTTGGGCGAGGCCTTGCCGGTGCCAGCAAGGTCGAACGCCGTGCCATGGTCCGGCGACGTGCGCACGATCGGCAGCCCCAGCGTCACGTTCACGGCATCCTCGAACGCCACCGTCTTGATCGGGATCAGCGCCTGGTCATGGTACATCGCCACCACGGCGTCGTACTTCGCCCAGTGGGCGGGATAGAACAGCGTGTCCGCGGGCAGCGGACCTTCCACCGTGATGCCCTCGTGCTGAAGATCCAGCACTGCCGGCATCACGATCTCCTGGTCCTCGCGCCCTATGGCGCCGCCCTCGCCGGCATGCGGGTTGAGCCCGGCAACGGCAATGCGCGGCTCCTCGAGCCCGAACCGCTTCTTGAGATCATGCGCTACGATGCGCACCGTCTCCGCCACCAGTTCCCGCGTCAGCAGGTCGGGCACATCCCGGATCGGAACGTGTATGGTCACCGGCACCGCCCTGAGGCCGCCATGCGCCAGCATCATCACCGGCAGTCGCGGCTTGCCGCCCTGCGCACACAGCTCAGCCAGGAACTCGGTGTGCCCCGGATGCCGGAACCCGGCATCGTAGAGCGCCGCCTTGTGGATCGGCGCCGTCACCAGCCCGCGGCAGGCACCCGTCAGCGTTGCCGATACGGCCGAGGTGATCGACTCGATCACCGCGCGCGCCGACACCACCGAAATCTCGCCCGGGTGGTCGGGCACCAGTCCGCCGACGTCGATCACCGGCAGTGCCGTCTCGAACACGTCGGCGGCGTCTGCCGCCGTGCACGCGCTTACCGTCACCTCGAGCCCCAGCCGTGCTGCACGGGCGCGGAACAGGTCCCGGTGTCCGAAAACGCAAAAAGCCGGAAGCTCCAGCTCCCGGCGCCGCGCGAACAGTTGCAGGATGAGTTCCGGACCCACCCCTGCAGGCTCTCCCATGCTGATGGCCAGCGGCTTTTGCATCTCCGCCCCCCGGGAGAGTGAGGCGGGCATTCCAGCCCGCCCGACGCTTAGTTGTAGATGATCTTTGCCTGCGACCGCAGGTTGGCCATGTATTCCTTCTGGCGCGTCTCGAGCGCCGAGTTGCCGGCCGCGGCTTCCAGTTCACCCTTCACGAAGGTGAGGTCGTCTGCCTGCGTCTTCTCGCAGACCGCCAGCATGGACACGCCCTGCTCGACCACCCGCGGCTTGGTGATGCCGCCGACGTTGAGCCCGGCGAGTTCCTTTGCCAGCGCCTCCGGCAACTGCGTGGCATGACGGCGGCCGATGTCGATCACCGCGGCGTCGGTATACCCCAGCGACAGGTTCACCGCGCCATCGCAGCCGTTGAACTTGGAGCGGTAGTTGTTGGCCTGGCCGCTGCGTGCGCCCGAGCCTGCACCCACGAAGATGATCTCCTTGAGGATGTAGTCGAAGCGCTGGAAGTCGTTGATCTTGCTGGCGGCCTGCTGGTCCAGCGCTGCGCCGTCCAGCTGCACCTGCGGCATGACGGCCATCTGGGTTACGGCATTCCAGGCCACTGCGGCCCGCAACCGGTCCTTGAGGGTATCCATGTTCACGCCGGACTGCTGCATGATCTGCACCAGCCGGTCCTGGCTCACGCGGAGATTGCGGGACACCTGCAGCAGCGCTTCGTCCACCTGCGCGTTCGACACCGTGATCCCGAGCCGCTTGGCTTCGGACAACTGGATGGCTTCATCGATCAGTTGCTCGGTGGCGCCACGCGTGCCGCCCTGGTTGCCCTCGAGCGCAAACAGCTTGACGCGCTGCGAGATCTGCACGTCGGTGATCGGGGTACCGTTCACGGTCACCCGCACATTCTGCGCCAGAGCCGGGCTCAAGCTTGCTGCCACCAGCAGCACGCCTGCGATCAGGGCGCCGCCCACGCGCCTCCACATGCCGTTCGCCATATTGTCCTTCGCCTCTGCCAATCGAATGCGCCGCCGCCCTCCATGGGGCAGTGATGGCCGCGCTGTCAATTGCGCGACGAATACGGCCAAAATCCGATGCTGCTCAGTTGAGAGTCGGCAACGGTATTGCGCCCGAATAGCCCACATTCAAACCGGCCGGCGCCTTGATGCGGAAGGACGCCAGGATACTGGTGCTGTTGGGGCTCGCATGGGTCGGGCCGGTGCGGGAAGCATAGACCCCGGCTGCCAGGTACCCGTCGTCGTAGTTGAGGCCTCCGCCAACCAGAAGCGCGCTGCCGCCCGTGACGTCATAGGCGGCATCCGCCTTCACGCTCCAGTAATCCGCCAGCGGAATGGTCAGCGTCCCACTGACCTCGTGTTGGTTCTGGAGCACGCCCAGCGCGGGCACTGCGGCCACGTAGTGGTAGCCCACCCCGGCGGTGAACAATGCCGTCGTCAGCTTGCCCGTGGCCGCGGCGCGGGTGATCGTCGGGCCGGCAGGATCGACCTGCAGCTTGCCGCCGACACTCAGCCCATTGGTGAAGTGCCCGTAGGCGCCGAGCACGGCATAGGAAGCCGCACTGTCGAGGCCACTGCCCAGGGTCACGTTGGTCGGGTCCGCCTGTGTGAACGCATTCACCCCGGCGATCTGGAACGACTGCCCGCCGACCAGCTCGAAATAGCTCCCGTCGACGAAATTGGCCTGGTAGCGCCCGCCGATATTGGCCCGCACTCCTGTTTCCTGCCGGGCCCAGCCGGAGAACCGGTTGAAGCTGAACAGGTTGGTGTCGTCGAACACGAAGCTCTGCGCGTCGTCATTGGTGATGCCGACAAGGCTGGTGTTGCTTCCGCGGTAGACCAGTTGCGCGATCGGCTCGATCAGGTGCACGGTGGATCCGTCACTGGCGGCCATCGGGAACCGCACATCCATCGCCGCGATCGGCGTTGCGCTCCACAATGTCGTCGGGGCTGGTCCGATTGCGCTGGTGCCGTCGTAATAGGCCACATCGGCACGGCCGCCGAGATACGGGGTCACGACGAACCCGCCGGGCGCAATCCACTGGGTCTGCCAGGCCGCCTGGAAAGCCGCATGTTGCTTGTTGCCGGCGTAGCCGAACGTGTAGGGCACCGCATTCAGCGCGCCGGTGGCATCGCCCCCGCGGCTCACCCCCAGCAGCTTGCCGGTGATCTCTATGCGCCCCATCTCGCCGCCGAGCTCGTGGATGTGGTCGAAACGGACAGCTGGAACGGCCATCGCCTGTCGGCCCTGATCGGCAGGAGTGACGTTGCCGAGCACGTTGAACCGCTGCACCCGCGCGTCGATGAAGGTGTTGTCCGACACATGCGTCGCATACACCTGGTCCACTGAAGACTTGGCGTTGGTCAGCTTGTAGTCGACCAGATAGGCCGCATCGGTGAAGGCGGTGTAGCTCCAGCCCGCCGTCCAGTTCTTGATGGGCCGGAACTCTCCCGAAGTCTGGATGGCACCGCGCCAGTCGCGATCACCGACTTCGCCCGCGAAGGCTGCCTGGTCCCACTGGTAGAGCCCGGACGCCTTGATCTGGAAGGAGCCGTTGTCGAAACGCTGCACCCACTCCGCGCTCATCAGAAAGCCCTGCCGGCTCATCACCGTCGGCGTCAGGATGATGTCGGTCCAGCGGGTGGAATAGGCATAGTAGGGCACATCCAGCCGGTGCCCGTAATCATCGGCGTAGTCGTAGGTCGGCATGCGCAGGTTGACCAACACGGAGTCGCTGGTGTCCGGCAGCCAAAGATACGGCAGCCACGCGACCGGAATGCCGAGAACCGCCAGCGACGGCTGCTCCAGGTAAACCGACCCGTCTTCGGAATTGTGCACAACCTTGGCCGCGCGCATCGACCAGCCGATGCGCCGGCCTTCGTCGTCGATGCAATCGCCGCAAGGCGCGTAGGTGGCATTGACCAGGATGGTCTCCAGCGCGTCGTCGTAGTCGGCGCTGTCGGCGGTTATCTTTGCCCCGTCATACGAAGTGATCGTCAGGGAATCGATGAAGGCCTGCCGCATGCCCCCGGTCATCTCGAGGTCTTCGGTTTCGAGCAGATTGCCCGAGGGGTCACGAACCGTGACGCCACCAATAAATCGCACCTTTCCGGAGCTGCGATCGTAAACCAGATCCTGCCCGGTGGCGGTGTAGCCGCCCTGGCTCACCACCACATCACCCACGGCGGTGATGACATTGGTGTTGGCATTGAAGGTGAGCTGATTGGCTTCCACCGACGCGGGCGCGTTCTGGTCGAGTGGGGCATTGAAGAAATCTGCAGGGAGGATGCCCTGGGCCAGGGCCGGCGCAGCCACGAGCAACATCCCCGCCGCGATGGCCGGGCCGAGCAGTGCTGCTCTCTTGATCCCCCGGGACTTCATCTCACGCGCGCCCGTCTTCCTTGTACAGCAGCACCGTCACGCCAATGACGATCGCCACGAACGCCGGGCCGATTGCCGCAAAAGCGGGGTTCAGGACACCGGTCGACCCTGCTCGGTCGGCCATTTCGGTGATCACGAACACAACAAAGCCCAGCACGATCCCGTACAGGACCGCTGGTCCATAATTAGAAGCTCTTCGATAACCCGCAGTAAACGCAAAGGCAATGAACAGCGAACCGGTTAGCACCAGCGGCAGCGCCAGCAGTTTAATCAGTCGCATGGTTGCTGCATTGCGTATGCCGGCATCCGCCACGCCCTGCTGCAGCAGCGTCGCCAGCTCGAAAAAGGTCATGTCTTCCGTGGACGCCAGTTTCAGCCCGATTTCGGCCGGGGACGAGCCGGTCGGCAGGCGATAGTCCGTCATCAGCAGGGCAGGGCGGTCAGGCGCCAGACCTGTTGCCTCCGGCAGCACCCATTCCCCGGCCTCCAGCCGTGCCTCAGCCGCCAGCAGCCGCCGTTCGGGCTGGTCGGTCAGATGGAAAAGGGTCACATCGTGCAGCACGTCGCCCGTCGCCCCCATCCCGCGCGCCATGATCACATAGTGATGTCCGTCGGCCCGCTGCTCGAGCCAGATTTCGCCTGGTGGGGTGAGTTGTGCCGCCTGCCCGGGAGGCGTCGGGTAGAGGTCGCGACCGACCTGCGTGCTGACGGTTTCGGCGCCGATGCCCACCGCCAGGCTGATCAGCAGCAGGGCGACGGTCGGGGCCCGTATGGTTCGCCAGATCGAAATGCCGCTGGCCTTGATCACGGTCAGTTCGTGTCGGGCCTTGAGGTCGATCAGCCCCAGAATGGCGCCCATCAGCACCGTCACCGGCATGGTCTTGATGGTCCACTTCACCGCGCTCATCGACACCATCAGTAGCGCCGCGCCCATGCCATGCTGGTCCGCGACATAGTTGAACCGCCAGGTGTCGAGCGACTCCACCAGCGCGATCAGCCCGTAGAAGACAAACAATGTCACCCCGATACGGGCGCCAAGCCGCCTTAGCACCAGCCAGTCGATCCGGCTCATGACGGCACCGCCATCGGTACGCGTCGCGGCCGTGCGCGCCACAGAAGCGCGGCGCCCCCCAAAACCAGCATCACCAGCGCCCCCGTTGCCGTGCCGGCCGGGCTATAGGCGCTGAGTCCCCGTTCACCGAAAGCGATCAGCAGCACGAGCGCCTCCATGGGCACCGGAATTCGCTGGCGTCGGCCACTCGGAAAAGCCGATATCGCCAACACCACCAGCACCATGCCGGCCACGCGCAGCCCTTCCGAGGCCCTGTTGGCGAGCAGCATCACCACGTCGGGCGCCCAACCTGTCGCCAGGGCTTCGCGCACCAGGTCCAGGCTGTCGCGCTCCATCATCGGATTCACCGCCGCGAGCGGCTGCGACAGGTTTTCCACGTCGATGTCGTAGCGAGCGAACGCGATCTCGGAGAAGCGGCCGTCGGCCTCGGTATACTCCAGGCGGCCATCGCGCAGTTCGATCACGTAACGCTCACCGTCGCTCGCGACGCGGGCTGATTCTGCGATGTAGGTGCGGCGGGTCTCCGGGGTGCGGCGATCGTCCGCAAAGAACTCCTGGATCTCCCCGCTCCCGGAGCGTCCACCGATCAGCAGCACCACGCCCGGTGTCACCTGGGTAAAGCGGTTGGGTTTCAGCGTCGAACTCACCAGGTCCGCTGCAACGGAAGCATTCAAGATGTTCAACCGCCGATTGGAATAGGGCTCGACGAAGTTGGCGAGCAGCAGAACGATCACGATTCCTGCAGCGCCGATCACGCCTGCTGCCCGCCACAGCGACGGCAGCCCGTGGCTCGTGTGCACGATGTGGAGCTCATGGCTTGCCTGCAGCGCCAGCAGGGCTCGCGACAGCCCGATGCCCACACACACATAGAAGAAGGCGATGGCGAGCGGCGGCATGGTGAGCAGCGCCTGCACGGCCAGGGTCTGGACGCCTTGTCCTTTCACCGACACGACGTCGAAGGCTCTGAGGCAGTTCACCAGCCACAGCAGGAAGCAGACGATCCCGAACAGGATGATCGCGTCCGCAGCGAACAGGCGTGCCAGATAGGAAGTCAGCCGCTTCATGCTGTCGGTGCACACTCCGCAGGATTGGGCGGACCATGGGAGAGTTTTGTGGGGCAGGCAAGCGCTGCCGGCACCACCGATCGGCTTTCGGCGGCGCTGTTGCGGGATTGACGCGCCGCCTCGCAGGGCCAATCGTGCGGCCGTTTACGTCTTCAGGTCCTTCATGTCCCATACTCTCGTTATCGAAGTCGCCGCGCTCGGAAGCGCCGCGGCCGCCGCCACTGTCATCTATGCCGCCGAGGGTGCTGCTCCCGCCGGCGCCGGTGCTGCCATCTGGCAGGCAACGGGCCTCGATTGGCAGACCATCACGACCGCCGCTGCCTTTCGCGGCCGGCAAGGCCAGATGCTCGACCTCCTGGGGCAGGGCAGGGGGCGGCTCCTGGTGCTCGGCAGCGGCCGCGCCGGCGGTGATTCCCCGCTGACCGCCTGGACGGATCGAGGCGGTTCGCTGCTCTCCAAGCTGGTGGGCACCCGCGTCGAATCGGTAGACGTCGTCATCGACGAGCCCGGCGCCAGCCCGGCGGCCGTCGCAGAACTCGCCGCCGGCCTCCGACTCCGCCACTACCGCTTCGATCGTTATCGCTCGACCCGGCCGGACGATCCGCCCGCGACGCTGCAGGTCACGCTCCGCGTTGCCGAACCCGACGCGGTCCGTGCCGCCATGGCCGATCGCTTCGCTTCCGTGGACGGAGCGCTGCTCGCGCGCGAGCTAGTCCACGAGCCCCCCAATCATCTTGGCCCGGTGGAGTTCGCGGCCCGTGCCGCCCAATTGCGCGAGCAGGGCGTCGATGTGGAAATCCTTGAGCCCGAGGCTCTCGCCGGGCTGGGCATGAACGCCCTCTAGGCGGTGGCACAGGGCTCCGACCGGCCGGCGCGCCTCGTCGTCATGCAGTGGCGCGGCGGCAAGGCCGGTGATGCACCCCTCGCCTTTGTCGGCAAGGGCGTGGTCTTCGACACCGGCGGCATCTCCATCAAGCCGGCTGCCAACATGGAAGACATGAAGGGCGACATGGGCGGTGCCGCCGCCGTGACCGGTCTCATGCTGGCGCTCGCGAGCCGCAAGGCTCCGGTGAACGCTGTCGGTGTCATCGGCATCGTCGAGAACATGCCATCGGGCCGCGCAATGCGCCCCGGCGACATCCTCAAGGCGATGAGCGGAACCACAATCGAGGTGGTCAACACCGATGCCGAAGGCCGGCTGGTTCTGGCCGACGCCCTCTGGTACACACAGGACCGCTTCAGGCCCCGCTTCATGGTCAACCTGGCAACCCTGACCGGCGCCATCATGGTGGCCCTTGGCCATGAGCACGCAGGCCTGTTCAGCAACAGCGACGAACTCGCCGATCAACTGCTCCAGTCCGGCCTCGCCAGCAACGAGAAGCTTTGGCGGATGCCGCTCTCCCCCGGCTACGACAAGCTGATCGAATCCCGCTTCGCCGACATCAAGAACTCCGGCGGCCGCCCCGGCGGCTCCATAACCGCCGCCCAGTTCCTCCAGCGCTTCGTCAACGGCGTGCCTTGGGCGCACCTCGATATCGCCGGCACCGCCTTCGGCGGCTCCCCCACCGAAACCAATGCCACCTGGGCCTCCGGCTTCGGCGTGGCGTTGCTCGACCGCCTCGTGCGCGATCACTACGAGAAGTAGCGGGGAGCGGCGATGAGCAGCGCGTCATTCATCCGGCCGATCCAGCACGGCGACATCCCCGCCTACTGGACGGCGCTCGATGCGGTGGCGCGCGAACGCCGCTACTTCACCTGGGAGCAGGGGCCGCCGATCCCCGGAACGGCGTCCTTCGTTGCCGAGAACATCGAGTCCGGCAACCCGCACGTGGTCGCTCTCGATGGTGACCACCTCGTTGGCTGGTGCGACATCGTCCGCCAGAAGCGGGTGTTCGACCATGTCGGCGTGCTCGGCATCGGCATCATCGCCTCCCACCGCGGCCGCGGCATCGGCCGCCGGCTGATGATGGACGCGATCGAACGCGCCTGGCAGGCAGGCTTCAGGCGCGTCGAGCTCGAAGTCTACGCCACCAACCTCAACGCCATCCGCCTGTACGAGCAGCTCGGCTTCCGCCACGAAGGCATCAAGCGCCTCGGCGCCCGCCTCGAGGACCAGTTGGTGGACGTCCACTGCATGGCCCTGCTTGCAACCGGGCTTGCCCCCGACCAGCCCCCTCGCGGGCCCCTCTGAAACCGGATACGGTCTCGCCATGCCCGACGTCCTGTTCTACCACCTCGAAGCCAAGCCCCTCGAAGCGGTGATTCCCCAACTGCTGGAAAAGACCCTCGAACGCGGCTGGCGCGCTGTGGTGGAGGTCGGCTCCACCGAGCGCGCCGAGGCGCTCGATTCCCACCTCTGGACCTGGCGGGACGACAGCTTCCTCCCCCACGCCATCGCCGGCGAGGACACCGATCCGCACCAGCCGATCCTGCTCACCACCGGCCCCGAAAACCCCAATGGCGCGGCCGTCCGCTTCTTCGTCGATCGCGCCGTGCCCCAATCGGCGGACGGCTATGAGCGCATCGTCTACATGTTCTCCGGCCACGATCCCGACGCTGTCGCCGAAGCGCGCGATGCCTGGCGTCGCCTGCGCGACGGCAACACCGTGACCTACTGGCAGCAGGAACCCGACGGACGCTGGGTCAAGAAGGCATGACGCCGGACCTCTCGGCGCCCAGCCGTCACAAGCTTCACGAAGACCTCTTCGCCATGCTGACCGGCACCACCCTGGTGGCGCTCGGCATCGTCTTCTACGCCGAAGTGACGCTGACCACCGGCAGTTCCGCCGGCTTGGCGCTGCTGCTCCAATACGTCACCGGCATCCCCTTCGGCTGGCTGTTCTTCCTGATCAACCTGCCGTTCTATGTCCTCGCCATCCTGCGCATGGGCTGGCCCTTTGCCATCAAGACCTTCGCCTGTGTGGCCCTGGTGTCGCTGTTCACGGCGCAGTTCCCCCTCTGGCTCGATATCTCCGGCGTCGAGCCGCTGTTCGCCGCGCTGGTCGGCGGCGGGCTGATGGGCCTCGGCATGCTGTCGCTGTTCCGGCACAAGGCCAGCGTTGGCGGCATCAACATCCTGGCGCTCTACCTGCAGGACAATTTCGGCATCCGCGCTGGCTGGTTCCAGCTCGGCGTCGATGCGGTCATCCTGGTGTTCGCCTTCTTCGTGCTGCCGGTCGACCGCGTGGTCTACTCGATCCTCGGCGCCGTGATGCTCAACCTCATCATCGGTCTGAACCACCGGCCGGGCCGCTATATCGGCTTCAGCTAGCCGTCATCTCCGCCAGCTTGCGGACGCTGTTCATGTTGCGCGCCGTCCCGTTCCTGGCCGCCGGAATGGCTAGTTTCGAGCGCCCCATGCCCGACCCGTACCAGACATAGATCTCGCGTTTTCCCAGCACGACCTCTTCGTCCGCAGCCTTGTTCTTGATGGTGGCGAGAGCGTCCTTCACCGGCGGCTCGTCGAGAAAGATCGCGACCGTATATTTGCCTTCTCGGTCCGGCCACGGGTTGCCCGCGAGCACCGCGGCCATTTCCGCGCTGTCGCGCACCAGCACGGGGATCGGCCGCCCCACGGAAGCCGCCAGCCGCCGCTCCAGTTCCGCCTTCACCTCGGCCTCGCTGCTGTCGGTTGAAAACACCGCGTTGCCGCTGTTGACGTAGGTTGCGACGTCCTCGAACCCTGCCTCGATGCAGATGCGTTTGAGGTCCGCCATGGGCACTTTGACGCCGCCGACATTCACGCCTCGCAGCAGGGCCACCAGCCGCCGCGTCACTTCCGCTTCTTCCCGCCCGAATTTTCCGCAGCCGCCGCCTGGTGGTCGGTCAGCCACAGATCCATGTAGTCCTGCATCAGCTCGTAGCAGAAGATCACTTCCACATTGTCCGGCTCGTAGAACGCGTTGGCCTCTCCGCAGCGCCTGGCGTTGAATTCCACCGGCTTCGGCAGGCTGAAGCGTGTGCGCAAATCCTCCGCCACCTGCTCGAACACCCGGCTCGAGCGGAACGCATCGGCAGCCACCTTCAGGCGCCCTCCCACATCGTGGTAGGTCACCGTCACCTCGGTGCCGACATGCTTGGCTTTTCGCCCCACCCCGAGGAGGGCGCTGAGACTGCGGTCCACCGTCTGCCAGTCGAAATAGCAGCTGTCCTGCCGGTTTCGGTCGATATGGTATTCGTTGGCGATCGGCCGGAACGCCCCGACATCGCTGCCCACCATCAGGCACACGATCTGGAACGACCGCTGCCGGTCCAGGGTGTGCGCGGCATAAAAGTCGGATTCATAGCCACCGCTGTTGTACGCGCGCCCAGACAGTTGCCACCCGCGGGCCGCATCCACCAGCGCCGCCTTCCCCTGCGGCGTCTGTTTGTTGAGCAGCATCCAGCTGGCCATGTTGTCGGCCGCATCCTCTTCCCGGCCGAGGATCGGCAGGTCCAGCTGGTCGAAGATCAGGTGTCCGACTTCATGGTAGAGCACGAACAGGCTGTTGTTCTTGGCAAAGCGCTGCTGCTCGATGCGCTCGACCTTGCTCAGCGCCTGCGCGGCGCCCGTCAGCAGCAGCATCGCGGCTGCGACAGCAAGAACCTTCAATGAAATGGCGCGCATGGACACATCTGGCTGAGCGTATTACCGCCAGCAAAGGGCAGCGTGAAAGACCTGTCAACGCCGTTCAGGCGGAGCCGGGCCGCTATGGCCCCGGTTGCCAACCCGGCTCCGCCAGCTGGAAACCCGAAAATCGGAACCCCGGCGCCACCGTGCAGCCCACCAGCGTCCAGTCGCCGATGCTCTCTGCCGCCTGCCAGGCCTCGCGGGGAACCACGACCTGCGGGCGCTCGCCCGCATCGATATCACTTCCCAGCCGGTGCTCGTCGATGCTGCGCCCGTCCGAAATCCTCAGGCGCAGGGGCGCTCCGGCATACCAGTGCCACACCTCCACAGAATCCACCCGGTGCCAGTGCGAGCGGTCACCTGCATCCAGCAGGTAGTAGATTGCCGTGGAGTGTGCGCGCCCATCCGCCCCGGCGCTGTCCTCGAACGTCTGCGCATACCAGCCGCCTTCGGGATGACGCTGCATCCCGAGGGTGAATATCACATCCCTGGCGGTCAGCTTGCTCATGCGCGCTCCGCATTCTCCAGCTCGGCGCTGAGCGCCAGCCACTGTTCTTCGGTCTGCTCGAGATCGGCGCCAAACCGCGCCTTGTCCTTGCCCAGCGCAATCACCCGCTCGGGAGCGCCGTTGTAGACCTTGGGGTCGGCAAGCTGGGCTTCGATCTTTTCGATTTCCACCTTCAAACGGCCGATCTTGGTTTCCGCATCCTTAATGGACGCCTTGAGCGGGGCCAGTTCCTGGCGGCGGGCTGCTGCCTCCTGCTTGCTGAGCTTCCGCTCCCCCTTGCCGCCGCCGTTGCGGCCTTCCTTGGCGGAGGTGATGCTGCGCTGGTAGCTGTCGAGATCCTCGTCCAGCTCGCGGATGCCGCCATTCTCGGCGATCCACAGCGTGTCGCAGGTCGCCTCGATCAGGTGGCGGTCGTGCGAAATGATCAGCACCGCACCCTCGTACTCGTTGAGCGCGTGCACCAGCGCAT
>JAEZFJ010000200.1 GCA_023437755.1 Pseudomonadota bacterium | reverse complement strand
GTCGGTGACAGCCTGCTGCAGCTGCTGCGCGGTGGCTTCGCCGTCGGCAACCCCACCCGCAACCGCTTCTTCTCGCTGCACTACCTGCTGCCCTTCGTCATCGCCGCTGTCGTGGCGCTGCACATCTGGGCCCTGCACGTGCCGGGCAACAACAACCCGACCGGTGTTGAGGTGAAGTCGAGCCGCGATACGCTGCCCTTCCATCCGTACTACACGATGAAGGATGCCTTCGCGATGGTGGTGTTCCTCATCCCCTTCGCCTGGTTCGTGTTCTTCGCACCCGATATCCTCGGCCACCCCGACAACTACATCATGGCGAACTCGCAGGTGACGCCGGCGCACATCGTGCCCGAGTGGTACCTGCTGCCGTTTTACACCATCCTGCGCGCCATCGATTTCAACGTGTTGTTCATCAACTCGCAGCTCGGCGGCGTGATCGCCATGGGCCTCAGCATGCTGGCCCTCCTGGTGGTGCCGTGGCTCGATACCGCCAAGGTCCGCTCCGGTGTGTTCCGTCCGATGTTCAAGTGGTTCTACGCTCTGTTCGTCGTGAACTTCATCGGCCTGACCTATCTCGGCGCCCAGCCGGCCGAGGGCATCTACGTCACCCTCGCCAAGGTCTGCACTGCCTACTACTTCATCTACTTCTTCATCATCCTGCCGGTGCTGTCGCGGATCGAAGTCGCCAAGCCGCTGCCGACCAGCATCTCCGAGAGCGTTCTCGGCAAGGCCAACGGCTGATGGGGAACAGGACCGGTATCATGCTCAAGACTAAATCGATCCTCGCCGCCCTGGCCCTCACCGCCACCCTGGCCACCGGCGCTGCCGTGGCCCAGGAGGATGGCCACTCGACCCCGCATATCGAGAAGCAGAACTGGAGCTTCGGGGGCATCTTCGGCACCTACGACCAGAACCAGCTCCAGCGCGGGTTCCAGGTATTCCGGGAAAGCTGCGCCAGCTGCCACTCGGCCCACCTGCTGGCCTTCCGCAACCTTGGTGAACCTGGCGGACCGGGCTTTACCGAAGGCCAGGTGAAGGCACTCGCCGCCGAATACGAAGTTGCCGATCCCACCGTCGATGGCGGCGTTCGCCCGGCCGTCCCGGCGGATCGCTGGCCATCGCCCTTTGCCAACGATCAGGAAGCCCGCGATGCCAATGGCGGCGCCCTGCCGCCGGACCTGTCGGTGATAGCCAAGGCACGTGGCATTTCCGACCCGTTCCCCTGGTGGATCGCCAACTACTTCACCGGCTACTCGGAAGGCGGTCCGGACTACATCCACGCACTGCTGACCGGCTACCACGACGAAGCCCCGGCGGATTTCGAGCTCGCCGACGGCAAGTACTACAACGACGTCTTTCCTGGCCACGCCATCGGCATGCCCCCGCCGCTGTTCGACGACGGCATCGCCTACGAGCCAAACGAAGACGGCGTAACGGTCCCGCTGACGGTGGAACAGTACTCCACGGACGTGTCCGCCTTCCTGATGTGGGTGGCAGAGCCGCACCTGGTCTCCCGCAAGGAGACGGGCTTCCGCGTGCTCCTGTTCCTGGTGCTGTTCGCCGGCCTGATGTGGGCCACCAAGCGCCGCCTCTGGGCTGGCATCGAGCACTGAGCGGTATCGCCGCTACGAATATGTGAAGGGCCCTATCGGGGCCCTTCTGCATTTCGCCAGTGTGACAGCCAGCCCCTTGCCAAATGGCGCTTGGCTCGCAATATGAACTCAACGCGCAGTGTATCGGGGAGGCAGCAAGCCGTGTCCGCCATCCGCATCGCCATGACCTTGGTCGGAACCGCCCTCACCATGAGCCGGCACCCGGTCGTCCGCGCCGGCATCCGTGCCGTTGCCAGCAATCCCAAGGCCAAGGACGCCGCGGTCACCGCCACCCGCAGCGCCGCCTACAATGCCGGTGTCATCGCTCGCCACCTCATGGGCCGCAAGGGCGGCTGACACCCTCCTCTTCTCCCCGCCCCCAGCAAGGACAGCCATGTCGCTCGACCTCAAGGCACTCGTGCGCACGATTCCCGACTATCCCAAGAAGGGCATC
This sequence comes from Pseudomonadota bacterium, assembly GCA_023437755.1. Lineage (GTDB taxonomy): Bacteria > Pseudomonadota > Alphaproteobacteria > Rhizobiales > Devosiaceae > Devosia. The sequence continues at coordinate 1,058 of JAEZFJ010000200.1, read as the reverse complement.
CTGTTTCGCGACATCACCACGCTGATCGAGCACCCCGAGGGCTTCCGCGAAAGCGTCGAGCGGATCGCCGGCACCCATCGCGGCATGGGATTCACCCATGTGGCTGGGATCGAAGCCCGCGGCTTCATCTTCGGCGCGGGTGTTGCCATCGCCATGGGCGTCGGCTTCGTGCCTGTCCGCAAGCGCGGCAAGTTGCCGGGCCAGACCATCGGGCAGAACTACGTGCTCGAATACGGCGTCGACACCATCGAGATTCATGCCGACGTGCTCAGCAACGTCCACAAGGTTCTTCTGGTCGACGACCTCATCGCCACCGGCGGCACCGCCATTGCTGCGGTGAACCTGATGCGCCGCACCGGCGCCGTCTGCGACAATGCTGCCTTCGTCATCGACCTCCCCGAGCTCGGCGGCGCCGCCAAGCTTGAAGCCGAAGGCATCCGCGTCGAGTCGCTGATCTCGTTCGAGGGGCACTAGGCGTACCGCCGGTTGCCTCAGGGAGACACAACCCCGGCTCGGCACTGCTGGAACACTCCGGCGACGGGCTGGTTCGAGCACATCAGCCCGCCCCAATGGTAGCCGACCAGATCGCCCTGCTGCACCTCGAACCAGTCGTAGCCATTGAAGTGCACGCCGGTGTTCCGGACGATCTTTATCCGGTCGCCTTCGAATAGGCTGCCCACCTGCGGGTATTTGGTCCCGGGACCACTCCGGACCTTGCCACCATAGGACAGTCCCGGCGCTTCCAGCAGTGCGCCGGCTGTGGCCGCGGGCGACGGCCTCATCGGCTTCCACGCGGCTCCGGTCGCTGGTCACGCGCTGTTTGGCGCGCCGGTAGATCTGATAGCAGTTGGACTCGGTGATATCGAGGATTTCGGCGATCTCGTTGTGCGCGTAGCCGAATGCCTCGCGGAGCACATACACCACGCGTTCATTGGCCGACAGCCGTTCCATCAGGGTGAGCATCGCGATCGACACCGATTCGCGCTGCTCGACGGTCTCGGCCGGGCCGAGCATGCGGTCCCCGGCAAAGATCGGCTCGGGCAGCCACTGGCCTACAT
>JAEZFJ010000165.1 GCA_023437755.1 Pseudomonadota bacterium | reverse complement strand
AGGCGTGCAAGGCGCTGAAGGAGGAGGGCTACCGGATCATCCTGGTGAACTCCAACCCGGCGACGATCATGACCGACCCGGACCTGGCCGACGCCACCTATATGGAGCCGATCACCCCCGACGTCGTCGCCAAGATCATCGAGAAGGAGCGCCCCGACGCGCTGCTGCCGACCATGGGCGGACAGACCGCGCTCAACTGCGCGCTGTCGCTGCGCAAGATGGGCGTGCTCGACAAGTTCGGCGTCGAGATGATCGGCGCCACCGCCGAGGCGATCGACAAGGCCGAGGATCGCGAGCTCTTCCGCGACGCGATGAAGAAGATCGGGCTCGAGACCCCGCGCTCGATGCTGGCGCACAACACCATCGAGGCACTGCAGGCGCTCGAAGTGATCGGCCTGCCGGCCATTATCCGCCCGAGCTTCACCCTCGGCGGCACCGGCGGCGGCATTGCCTACAACCGCGAGGAATATCTCGCGATCTGCGAGAGCGGCATCGACGCCTCGCCCACCAATGAAGTGCTGGTGGAAGAAAGCGTGCTGGGCTGGAAAGAGTTCGAGATGGAGGTTGTCCGCGACAAGAAGGACAACTGCATCATCGTCTGTTCGATCGAGAACATCGACCCGATGGGCGTCCACACCGGTGACTCGATCACCGTCGCGCCGGCCCTGACGCTGACCGACAAGGAATACCAGATCATGCGCGACGCCTCGCTGGCGGTCCTGCGCGAGATCGGCGTCGAGACCGGCGGCTCGAACGTGCAGTTCGGCATCAACCCGCGCGACGGCCGCATGGTCGTGATCGAGATGAACCCGCGTGTGTCGCGCTCGTCGGCGCTGGCCTCCAAGGCCACCGGTTTCCCGATCGCCAAGGTCGCGGCGCGGCTGGCTGTCGGCTACACGCTCGACGAACTCGAGAACGACATCACCGGCGGCGCCACCCCGGCCTCGTTCGAGCCAAGCATCGACTACGTCGTCACAAAGATCCCGCGCTTCGCCTTCGAGAAATTCCCCGGCGCCGACAACCGTCTCACCACCTCGATGAAGTCGGTGGGCGAAGCCATGGCCATCGGCCGCACCTTCCAGGAATCGCTGCAGAAGGCGCTCCGCTCGCTCGAAACCGGTCTGAACGGCCTGAACGAAGTGGGCATCCCCGGACTTGGCGAAGGCGACGACAAGAACGCCATCAAGGGCGCGCTCGGCACCCCGACCCCGCAGCGTCTGCTCCATGTCGCCGAAGCCATGCGCCTCGGCATTTCGGACGAGGACATCTTCGAAGCCTGCAAGATCGACCCGTGGTTCCTCGAACAGATGCGCGGCATCGTGGACACCGAGCAGCGCATCCGCGAGTACGGCCTGCCCAAGGACGCCCAGACGCTTCGCATGCTGAAGTCCATGGGCTTCTCCGATGCTCGCCTGGCGCAACTCGCCAACCTCAAGCCGGGCGACGTGCGGCGCCTGCGTCACGAGCTGGGCGTGCGTCCGGTGTTCAAGCGCATCGACACCTCGGCGGCCGAGTTCGCATCGCCCACCGCCTATATGTACTCGACCTACGAGGCGCCCTTTGCCGGCGAGCCCGAGGACGAGGCGCGCCCTTCCGATCGCAAGAAGGTGGTGATCCTCGGCGGCGGCCCCAACCGCATCGGCCAGGGCATCGAGTTCGACTATTGCTGCTGCCATGCCGCCTTCGCGCTCAGCGATGCCGGCTACGAGACCATCATGGTCAACTGCAATCCCGAGACCGTCTCGACCGACTATGACACCTCCGACCGGCTGTATTTCGAGCCGCTGACCGAGGAAGACGTCATCGAGATCCTCGAAACCGAGAAGCAGAACGGCACCCTGCATGGCGTGATCGTGCAGTTCGGCGGCCAGACCCCGCTGAACCTCGCCGAGGCGGTGCAGAAGGCCGGCGTGCCGATCCTGGGCACCCAGCCGGACGCGATCGACCTCGCCGAGGACCGCGACCTGTTCTCCAAGCTCCTCAACAAGCTCGGCCTCACCCAGCCAAAGAACGGCATCGCCTACTCGCTGGAGCAGGCACGGCTCGTCGCCGAGCGCCTGGGCTATCCGCTGGTGATCCGCCCGTCCTACGTACTCGGCGGCCGCGCCATGGCCATCGTCCATTCCGCGAATGAGTTCGAGCGCTATGTGCAGGATACCCTCACGGGGCTCGTGCCTCCTGACATCCTGTCGCGCTACCCCAATGACAAGACCGGCCAGATCAACTCGGTGCTGAGCGACAATCCGCTGCTGTTTGATGCGTACCTGTCCGGCGCAACCGAGATCGACGTCGACGCCCTGTGCGACGGCGAGGACGTGTTCGTTGCCGGCATCATGGAGCATATCGAGGAAGCGGGCATCCACTCGGGCGACTCTGCCTGCTCGCTGCCGCCGCGTACCCTTTCCGAGGAGACCCTGGCCGAACTCAAGCGCCAGACGCGCGAGCTCGCCTTCGCGCTCAAGGTGGGCGGGCTGATGAACGTCCAGTACGCCTACAAGGACCGCACCATCTACCTTCTCGAAGTGAACCCACGCGCTTCGCGCACCGTGCCGTTCGTGGCCAAGGTGATCGGCAAGCCGATCGCCAAGATCGCCTCCCGGGTCATGGCCGGAGAGAAGCTCTCGGCCTTCGATCTGACGGAGCGCAAGCTCAAGCACATCGCCGTCAAGGAAGCCGTGTTCCCGTTCAAC
>JAEZFJ010000155.1 GCA_023437755.1 Pseudomonadota bacterium | reverse complement strand
CCACCTATGGCGTCCACTGGGTGCTGGTGCTCGACAACTAGGCTAGAGGTGGCTCGGCCGGGGGCGCGGATACGGCACATCCGGTCCGCTCAGCCCCGGCCGCAGATCACCCGCCAGCGAAGCCGCTTCCGTCGGTGCGGTGAACACCGGCGCATGCGCCGGGCGCGGCCGTGGCAGCGACACGCCGACCGCGATGCGGCCGAGATCGACCGCAGCATAGCTCGGCGCCATCACACTATCGGTCAGATAGCTCGGCTGCCCCTCGAGCCCCATGGGAAATGCTGCTTCCTGCGCCGCCACATAGGTCTTGGCCTCCTTGCCGCAGATCAGCGGCCGCATGTCCACAGGGGCAGCCCCGACAGTGTTGGCCAGCGTCAAAACCGTCTGTCCTTTCGGCGCCGCGGATCCGGAGAGACCCCGCAGCAGCATTTCCGCCGTCCGTTCGTTGCGGTCCCGCGCCGATGAGCCGCCCAGGACCACCGCCAGCAGGTTGCGGCCGTTCCGCGCGACCGTCGCCACGAGGTTCAGCCCCGAGGCGCAGATATAGCCGGTCTTCATGCCGGTGGTGCCGGCGAACTTGGTGAGAAGGTCGTTGTTGGACTCGAACCGCTTGCCGGCGAGCGTCACCTCGCCCGTGCCGAACATGGGCATGAACTGCGGAAAGCTCTGGCGGATATAGAGGCCCAGCACGGCCAGATCGCGCGCCGTCGTCACCTGCGCTGGATCGTGGAGCCCGTGCGAATTGGTGAAGCGGGTGCCGGTCAGCCCCATGCGCGCGGCCACATCGTTCATCTTGGCGACGAACTGCGGCTCGCTGCCGCCCACCGCTTCGGCGATCGCCACCGCCACGTCGTTGGCCGACTTCACGATCAGCACATAGAGAGCGTCCTTGAGCGTGATGGCGCTGCCCACCGGCAGGCCCGACTTCGACGGCGCCTGGTTGATGGCGTTCTGCGACAGGGTAATGGGAGTTTCGAGCGTGATCGTGCCCTTGGCCAGTTCCTCGAAGGTGACATAGGCCGTCATCATCTTGGTCAGCGAAGCGGGGTGCCAGGGCTGGCCCGCCTCTTCGGCATGCAGCACTTCGAGCGTATCCATGTCGATCATCAGCATGGGGTTGGCCTGGGCGGGAGCCAGGCTCGCCAGCATCAGCGCGAGCACGATAAGGATTTGACGGGCAAGCTGCACGGCCAGCACTCTCCAGCTGTGGGGGATTGCCGGTCTTGTACCAGCCGGATGCCGGCTTCTCAAGAAACCGCTGCCCCGCTTGAACCGCTTGTGACCTGCTGACACGATCTGGCGTCATCCCGCTGCACCTTTGCGACAGCAGACAGGAGCCACGCCATGACCACCATCGTCACCATCCTCACCGAAGGCTACGCCGATTGGGAAAGCGCCCTGCTCAATGCCACGGCGCGCCAGCATTTCGGCATCACCACCCTGTTCGCCACTCCGGGCGGCACACCGGTCACATCGGCCGCCGGGCTGCGGATCACGCCGGACCTGGCCGCTGAGGCGGTGAATGTCGGCGCGCTCGATGTCCTGGTGGTCAATGGCGGCTCTGCCTGGAGTCAGCCCGATGCTCCCGACGTCTCAGCCCTGCTGCAGGCGGCTCGCGACGCGGGCAAGATTGTCGCCGGCATTTGCGACGGCACCGTCGCGCTGGCGCGCGCCGGCCTGCTCGACGATGTCGCGCACACCTCCAACTCGCCCGACAACCTGCCACCCACCGGCTATCGCGGTGCCGACCACTACCGGGATCAGCCGCAGGCGGTGACTGGCCACCGCGTCATCACGGCGCCTGGCACGGCCCCCGTCAGCTTCATGACGGCTGTGCTGGAGGCGCTCGGGCTGCGCTCCGACGAACTCGACTTCTATGTCGGCCTGCATGCGGCGGAACATCGCGCCGCCGCCTGAGCAGGGCGCAGGGCTGGTCACATCCGGTAACCGGCACTATATCTGTGCCCAGGTAACAGGAGTTTGGCCATGTCCCTGCACGATACGTCCCAGCACGCCAATTGCACGGCCATGTCCGATGTGCTGAACCGCATCGGCGACAAGTGGAGTGTCATGGTGGTCGGCATGCTCGGCCGCAACGGCACGCTGCGGTTCAACGAACTCAAGCGCCTGATCAACGGCGTCTCGCAGCGCATGCTGACGCTGACCCTGCGCAATCTTGAGCGCGATGGTCTGGTCACCCGCACCATCTACCCCGAGGTACCGCCACGGGTCGAATACAGCCTCACCGAACTCGGCAAGACACTGCAGCAGCCGATCAGCGCGCTGTGGGACTGGTCCGCCGAGAACCACCAGGCCATCATCGAGGCTCGCGCCATTTACGATGCCCGCGAAGCCGCCGCCTCACCGCCGGAGCCGCGCCGCGCCGCCTATGCCTGAGCCCGGCCAGCCGTGGACGCGGGCTGACCTCGCGACGCAGTTGCGCGCAGCAGGGCTCGTCCAGGGGGATTCCGTCCTGGTCCATGCTGGCCTTCGCAGCATCGGCCGCGTGTTGGGCGGGCCGGACAGCGTCATCGGCGCCCTGCTTGACGCCGTTGGGCCGCAGGGCACAGTCCTCGGCTATTGCGACTGGCAGTTCGAGGACGAGGTTCTCGCCTTCCCAGGACTGAGAGATCACATCCCGCCCTTCGATCCGGCAGCCTCGCGTTCGATTCGCGACAACGGCGCCTTCCCCGAACTGCTGCGCACCACATCCGGCGCCCGTCGCAGCGCCGCACCGGGCGCCTCCTGCGCCGCTCTCGGGGCGCGTGCCGACTGGTTCACCGCCGATCACGCGCTCGACTACGGCTACGGGCCGCAGTCACCGTTTGGCAAGCTCGTTGAAGCCGGCGGCAAGACGCTGCTGATCGGCGCACCGCGTGACACCATGACCCTGCTGCACCACGCCGAACACCTCGCCCGCTTCCCCAACAAACGCATCCGCCGCTACGAGACGCCCATCCTCGTCGATGGCCGGACCGCGTGGCGCTGGTTCGAGGAGTTCGACACCTCCGAAGTCCCCGATGGCATGGCCGACGACTACTTCGCCGCAGTCGTCACCGACTTCCTCGCCACCGGCACGGGTTGGCAGGGCCGGATCGGCGACGCCGGCTCGGTGCTCGTCGCGGCGCGTCCCATGGTCGAGTTTGCCGTTGCCTGGATGGAGCAGCGGCTGGCCTGAGGGCCGCACCCGGGGGCCCATCCCGAGATGCCGCCACAGCCGCAAGGTGGCAGTACAAGACACCTCAGGATGGGTTCCCGCTTTCGCGGGAATGACACCGAGTTTGTTGAGAGTTCACACCACCCCCACCCAACCTCCCCCGCAAGCGGGGGAGGGCTGCATCGCGCTTGCCCCGGCACCTCGGGACCCACCGGCCGGTCCCTCCCCCGCTCGCGGGGGAGGCTAGGTGGGGGCTCGTCAAACACCGGCCTCCCCAATCTATCCCGCTTATCCTCGCCCCCTTCGCATGGTGCATACTCTCGCGCATCTCTTCCGCGCGGGGCGGCCTGCAGCGACCAGTGGCGGAAGGACGGCCGGGCAGGGG
>JAEZFJ010000448.1 GCA_023437755.1 Pseudomonadota bacterium | reverse complement strand
GAACGACACGGACTCGATCACGTCGGGATAGAGCGTGCCCTGGGCAAGGAACTCGGCGCCGCCGAGCTTTTCCGCCTCGGCCTCGAACACCTCGATGAACAGCCGACCGATGATCTTGCGCTTGGTCTCGGGGTCGGACTGCCCCTCAAGTTCGCCGATGAACTGGTCGGCTGCGTCGACATGGACCAGCGGAATGTTGAACTGGTCGCGGAACATGCCGACGACCTGCTCGGATTCGTTGAGACGCATCAGGCCGTGATCGACATAGATGCAGGTAAGCTGGTCGCCAATGGCTTCGTGGATCCGGACCGCCGCCACGGAAGAATCGACGCCACCGGAGAGGCCGCAGATGACGCGGCCGGTACCGACCTGCGCGCGAATCTTCTCGATCATCCGCGACTTGTAGGCGGCCATGGTCCAGTTGGACTGGATGCCGCAGATCTTGTGGACGAAGTTGGCGTAGAGCTTTGCCCCGTCGGGGGTGTGGACCACTTCGGGGTGGAACTGGACGCCCCAGATGCGGCGCTGCTCATCGGCGATCATGGCGAAGGGCGCATTGGCGGAGGTGCCGACGACCTCGAAGCCTTCCGGCAGCGCAACGACGCGGTCGCCATGGCTCATCCAGACCTGGTGCGCGGAGCCCGTGTCCCAGACGCCGTCATAGAGGGCGGAAGGCTTGTGGGCGGTGACTTCTGCGCGGCCAAACTCGCGGTGGTGACCAGCTTCGACGCGGCCGCCGAGGGCCATGCACAGGGCCTGCTGGCCGTAGCAGATGCCGAGGATCGGCACATTCGCCTCGAACACGGCGGGATCGATGGTGGGCGCGTTCTCGTCCAGGGTCGAGGCCGGGCTGCCCGACAGCACGATGCCGGCTGGCTTCAATGCGGCAACAGCCGCACCGGCGTGCTGGAAAGGGTGGATTTCGCAGTACACCCCGGTTTCGCGGATGCGGCGGGCGATCAACTGAGTGACCTGCGAGCCGAAATCGACGATGAGGATGGACTCGGTGGGGACGGCGCTGGCGGGGGTTTGCATGGCGAGCCCTTATCGCCAACGCGCCGTTTTCGCAAGCGCATCGGATGCAGGCCGGGCTTGCGCGAAGGGGGCGAAACGGGCAGTGCGGCTGCGGCGTTGCGGTGCCGGCGAGGAGTCCATAGCACCGCCTCTCAGGCCAGGCGGCGCAGGACGATGCAGTAGAAGCCGTCGGTATTGGTGCGATGGGGCGTGAGGGCGATGCCGCCGAGTTCGGTGGCGAGGCCGGTCGGGATCGTGGCGCCGAAGGCGGCCTGCCAGGCCTCGGCGGCAGGAACAACGGCCAGATTGGTGTGGGTTGAAAGCAGGGCTTGGACCTGATCGTCGTTCTCCTGGGGCAGGATCGAGCAGGTGATGTAGACGAGGTGACCACCGGGCTTCAGAAAGCCGGCGGCCTGCTTCAGGACAGCGGACTGGTCGGCAAGGCGCTGGGCCAAGAGCTCGGGGGTGAGCTTCCACTTGATGTCGGGGCGGCGGCGCCAGGTGCCAGTGCCGGTGCAGGGTGCGTCGACCACGACGCGGTCCATCTTGCCGGCGAGATCGTCCAGGACGCCCGGTTCGGGAGCGCGGACCTGGACATTGCGGGCGCCGTTGCGCTTGAGGCGATCATAGATCGGGGCGAGACGGGCGCGATCGCTGTCGTATGCGAAGATCTGGCCGCGATTCTCCATGGCGGCGGCAAGGGCGAGGGTCTTGCCCCCTGCCCCCGCGCAAAGATCGAGCACCTGATCGCCGGGCCGGGCATTGGCGAGGGTCGCCACGATCTGGCTGCCCTGATCCTGCACCTCGAACCAACCCTTCAGATAGCCCTCGTCGGTGGTAACATTGGGCGTGCGGGCGTCGCGCGCTCCAGCGGGCATGGTGACGCCAAGGGGGGCGATGGTGGTGGGTTCGGGGTTGAAGCGGGAGAGCGATTTCAGCACCCGCTCGCGGCTCGATTTCAGCGTGTTCACCCGCAGATCGAGCGAAGGACGACCGGCAAAGCCGCGCCCCTCTTCGATCCAGGTCTCGCCGAAGGCACGCTCCAGCGAAGGGGCAAGCCACTCCGGCACGTCGGCGGCGACATGGGGCGGCATCTCCGGTGCCGGAGCGGACAGGCGGGCGACTTCCGCCTCGGTCAACGGCTCGGGCGCGTGGACGTCGTCGGCAAAGCTCTGCGAGAGCGTCTCCGGGTTCTCGCCCCAGTCGCGAACGGCCACTGCAAGCACGAGGCTCCGGGGGCTGTCCTCGCCCATGAGCGCGGCATGCGAGGCACGGCGACGAAGGGCATCGTAGACGAGATTGCCGATGGCTGCGCGGTCCCCCGCTCCAGCAAAGCGGTTGGCCTGCCCCCATGACTTCAGTGCTTCGGACACCGGGCGACGGCGGCTCTCGACTTCGGTGAGAACCTGGATGGCGGCAGAGAGGCGTCCGGGAAGGCGCATGGGGCTCAAGCGTTGATGATGCGGATGAGGAGCATTAGCCAGAGCACGGCGAGCACCGCAAGGCCAGCCGCATATGCGAAGAAGCGGCGGTAGACCCGATTGGTGGTCACATGGATGGCAGCGTGGACATAGCGCAACAGCACGAACAGCCAGGCGGCAAGGACTTCCCACCAAGGCGAAGCGCCAGCCCAGAGCGCCAGAAGTGCGGCAACGAAGAACAAGACAGGTAGCTGGAACTGGTTGTCGAGGTTGTTGGAGAGCAGCCTCGCCCTGAGTGGATAGGCCGTCCGCTCGACGGCGATGTCGGCCACCTTGATTTCGCCACGAGCAATGCGCGGCACCCGCTCGACCCCGAGCGCCACGAGGATGGAGAGCGTCAGCAGAACCTGGGCGCCGACGGCGAGGACGAGGAGCTTGTCGGCGAGAGGCATAAGGAGGCTCCGCTGCAGGATGAGGGTGTGGAGCTAAGCTGCTGGCCCAGAATCGGTTCCAGCTCAACCTCGCAGCGGCACCAAGATGTCGCGGCCGTAAGAACAAGCGATTTTTGATGCGCTCGTTCACGGCCGGGCGTAGATAGTTGCGATTACTTGGGGGCAGCGAGTTGAGGTGGGGCCATGTTTTCGATTGGGAAGGTGTCCGGTCTGGTGCGCGGACGCGTGAATGTAGCTGCCACCGTGTTGGCGGCGATGATGGTGCTGATGCATCCGGCAGCCTGGGCGGCAGAGCCGCTGCCCGCGCCGGAAGGACCGGTGATCCTCGTGGTGAGCGGCAATATCGAAGTGACCAACACCGAGGAAGGGGCCGCCTTCGATCGTGAGATGCTGACCGAACTGGGGCTCACCGAGATCCAGACCTCGACACCGTGGACCGATGGCGTTCAGGTTTTCTCGGGCGTGCTGGCCCGCACCGTGCTGGAGCGCGTCGGTGCGGACGGCTCCGCCGTGCTTGCTTCGGCGCTGAATGACTACACCGTGGAAGTGCCGATGGAAGACTTCCAGGCCTTCGACGTGCTGCTGGCGACCACGATGGGCGGCGAGGAGATGAAGGTCAGCGACAAGGGTCCGATCTGGATCGTGTATCCACGGGACAGCCACCCCGAGCTGCAGGACCGGCGGCTGCATGACCGCTGGGTGTGGCAGCTCAAGGCCCTCCGCGTGCAATGACCGAGCGGCCGTGGATCTCGCGGCCGTTTCTTGCCGCTGCGCTTGCCGTGACTGTGTTGTTCGTGTTGCTGCTGACGGCAGTGTCACGACTGGCCGTCAACGAGAACCGGCTGAGCGGTGAACCGGCCGAAGGCGTGATCTGGTTTTCAAGCCAGGGCCAGTACGAGGCGATGCGGTTGGCCGACACGGCCCTGCAATTCGAAGCCGGACGGGTGCCGCGGGAAGAGGTGGTGCTGCGCTTTGACCTGCTCGACAGCCGGATAAGGCTGTTCGAAGAAGGGCAGATGACCAACCGCGTCGCCGCCATGGGCTATGACGACGACGTGGCCGCCATGCGGAGGATGCTGGAGGAGCACCGCGCTGCCCTCGCTGCGCTCGACCCCACGGATACGGCTGCCATTGTCGGGTTGCACGATACGGCACAGACGCTGGCCGTGACCATGCGGGACTTCGCCAATGCCGGCATGCTGGACGGGCGCGAGCGGCAGGCAGCCGTACGCGAGAGCCGGCGGCAGATCCTTTTCGAGGTGATCGGCTACCTGCTTGCCACCATCGCCGCGGGCGTGATGGTTGCGATCGTTCTGGTGCGGGGGCTGCGAACGGCGGTGCGCGCAGAAGCGGCACTTGAACACGAGCGGGAGGTGTCGCGCCTGCACCGGGCGTTCACCTCGGTGGTGTCGCACCAGTTCCGCACGCCGCTGTCGATCATCGATGCGAGCGCACAGCGCATGTTGCGGCGCGGTGGCGCCATGTCGGCAGACGAAGTGGTCAGCCGCGTCACCAAGATCCGCAAGGCGTGTCAGCGGCTGACGCGGCTGATGGAGAGCACGCTGAATGCCGCGCGGCTCGAGCAGGGCGAGATCAGCTTCAATCCCCGCCCCTGCGACCTGCACCAGTTGATCGAGCTGGTGTGCGAGTATCAGCCCGAGGAGGACCAGAACCGCATCGAGCGCGCCTTGGAGCGGTTGCCGCAAGTGGCGCTGGCGGACAGCACCCTCTTGGAGCAAGCGATTCAGAACCTGATATCGAATGCGCTGAAGTACTCGCCGGCCAGTACGGTAGTGGTGATCCGCGGGGAGCTGCAGGGCGGTGACGTGGTGATCAGCGTCGACGATTCGGGAGTGGGCATTCCCGCCGACGAGATGGAATTCATCAGCGAACGGTTCTACCGGGCGCGGACCGCGGAGGGTGTCCCGGGCACCGGGATCGGCCTCAACTTCGTGGCGCAGATCATGAAGCTGCATGGCGGCCAGGTGGAAGTACGCAGCGTCGAGGGCGAAGGCTCGACCTTCACCCTGCGCTTTCCCTACCGGCCCCTGGAGCAGCCCGGCACCGCCGTGACACTCACCTCCGAGGCCGCGAAGTGACTCAGCGGGCGCTGCGGTAGTTCGGGGCCTCGCGGGTGATGGTCACGTCGTGGACGTGGCTTTCGTTGAGGGCAGCGCCGGAGATCTTCACGAAAGTGGAGTTCTCGCGGAAGTCCTTGAGGGTGTGGGCGCCAGTGTAGCCCATGGCGGCACGGAGACCACCGGCGAGCTGGTGGATCACGGCGTTGACGGGACCCTTGTAGGCTACCTGCCCCTCAATCCCTTCGGGGACTAGCTTCATCTGGTCGCGCACATCCTGCTGGAAATAGCGGTCGGCGGAGCCGGCGCCCATGGCACCGACCGAGCCCATGCCGCGGTAGGACTTGTAGGAGCGGCCCTGGTAGAGGAACACCTCGCCTGGCGCCTCGTCGGTGCCGGCCAGCAGCGAGCCGACCATGACGCAGCTGGCGCCGCCGGCGAGTGCCTTGGCGAGGTCGCCCGAGAACTTGATGCCGCCATCGGCGATGACGGGGATGCGCTGGCGGTCAGCCTCTTCGGCGCAGGACATGACGGCGGCGAGTTGGGGCACGCCGACGCCAGCGACAATGCGGGTGGTGCAGATCGACCCCGGGCCGATACCGACCTTGACGCAGTCGGCTCCGGCATCGATCAGCGCCTTGGTGGCTTCGGCAGTGGCGACGTTGCCCGCGACAATGCGGGTGGAGTTGGACTCGCGCTTGACCCGCTCGACCGCTTCGGCGACGCGGACGGAATGGCCGTGAGCCGTGTCGATCACGAGAAGGTCCACGCCGGCCTCGATCAGCGCCAGCGAGCGCTCGAACCCAGTGTCGCCGACGGTGGACGCCGCGGCGACGCGCAGGCGCCCCTGGGCATCCTTGACGGCGTTGGGGTGGAGCTGGGCCTTCTCGATGTCCTTGACGGTGATCAGGCCGATGCAGCGGTAGTCCTCGTCGACGACGAGGAGCTTCTCGATGCGGTGGCGATGCAGGAGCACCTTGGCCTCGTCCTTGGACACACCTTCACGCACGGTGATGAGGTCGGTGTGGGTCATCAGCTCGGAGACGGGCTGATGCGGGTTGGAGGCAAAGCGGACGTCGCGGTTGGTGAGGATGCCCACGAGCTTTCCGCTGACGCGGCCGCCACGCCCGCCGTTCTCGACGACCGGAATGCCGGAGATGCGGCTCTGCTGCATCAAGGTCAGCGCGTCCGACAGCGTCGCCTCGGGGCCGATGGTGATCGGGTTCACCACCATGCCCGACTCGAAGCTTTTCACGATCCGGACCTGTTCGGCCTGCTCGGCGGCGGTCAGGTTCTTGTGGATGACCCCCATGCCGCCGGCCTGAGCCATGGCAATGGCCATGGCGCTCTCGGTAACCGTGTCCATGGCCGAGGACAGGATGGGAAGATTTAGCGCTATATCCTTGGTGACATAGGTGGAAATGTCGGTCTGGGTGGGCAGGATGTCGGAGCGCGCCGGCTGCAGCAGCACGTCGTCGAAGGTGAGAGCCGCATCGCCAGTGATGGTGGTAATGATCTTCGCCAAGGCCAGACCTTTCCTGCCTTCCGGTGTGAACCAGGGATAATGGAAAAGAACCCGCGGGGAGACTCGGCAGGTTCAGGTTGGCGAGGGTCAATAGCACCGGCAAAGAAACTTGCATAGGTGCGCGGAACGCGTGCCACCTATGTCGGCTTGCACATCCATCGTCGTCACTCGATAGTTGAGCCGGTTACCTGTTCTGGTATCCCGATTCTTCCGGCTCGACGTTGGTCCGCATCACACCCCTCATCCTGGCGGTCGCCCTGTTCATGGAACAGATGGACTCGACCGTCATCGCCACGTCGCTGCCGGCGATCGCGACCGATATCGGCAGCGAGCCGATCGCGCTGAAGTTGGCGCTGACGGCATATTTCGTGGCACTGGCAATCTTTATCCCGATCAGCGGCTGGATGGCGGATCGCTACGGGGCCAAGAACATCTTCCGGCTGGCGATCTTCGTGTTCATGCTGGGCTCGCTCGCCTGCTCGTTCGCGTACTCGCTCGAGAGCTTCGTCGCCTCGCGGTTCTTTCAGGGAATCGGCAGCTCGATGATGACCCCGGTGGGGCGCCTGTTGCTGGTGCGCTCGACGCCGCGCAGCGAACTGGTCTCGGCGATGGCGTGGCTGACCATACCAGCGCTGATCGGCCCGATCACCGGGCCGCTGGTGGGCGGGTTTCTCACCACCTATCTCAGCTGGCACTGGATCTTCTGGATCAATATTCCAATCGGGATCGCGGGGATCATCCTGTCGAGCATTTTCCTCAAGGTGCCGGATGAGCGCAATCCGCGCCCGATCGATGCAGTCGGGTTCGTGCTGGCGGGGGTGGCGTTTGCCGGGCTGGTGTTCGGGCTATCGGTGGTCAGCCTGCCGGCGCTGCCGCTGATCTATGGCTACCTGACCCTGGCCGTGGGCGTCACGGCGGCGCTGCTCTACCTGCTGCATGCCAGACGCGCCAAGTTCCCGCTGCTGGACCCGCAACTGTTCCGGCATCCGCTGTTCCGCAGTGCCATCACCGGTGGGTCGCTGTTTCGCATCGGCATCGGGGCCACGCCGTTCCTTTTGCCGCTGATGCTGCAACTGGGCTTCGGGCTGACGCCATTCGAGTCGGGGGCGATCACCTTCGTGTCGGCCTTCGGCGCGCTGCTCAGCAAGTTCGCGGCGGAGCGGGTATTCGCACGTTTCGGGTTCCCACGGATGCTGGGGTTTGCCGCTGCGGTGGGCGGGCTGCTGGTGGCAGTGCACGGGCTGTTCACGGAAGCCACGCCGGTGCCGGTGATGATGGCGGTGCTGGTGGCGAGCGGCGTGCTCCGCTCGATCTTCTTCACCGGAACCAATGCGATCGGCTACGCCGACGTAAGCGATGAGGAGGCGAGCCAGGCCACTGCAATCGTCGCCGTGGCGCAGCAGTTGAGCATCGCCTTCGGGGTGGCGGTCGCCGGGGCGATCCTCGAGGTCAGTACCCGCATCAGCGGGAGCGAACTCGCCGTGCTGGATTTCCAGATCGCGTTCTTTGTCGTGGGCGGGCTGAGCATGCTGAGCGCGCTGGTCTATCTGCGCCTGCCGGCAGATGCGGGCAGCAATGTTTCCGGCCACCGGCCCGTCGCCAGGGAGTAGCCGGCCGAGCCGGAAACAGCAGTGTCCCGTACCATCCCGCTCATCCTCGCTACGGCGCTGTTCATGGA
>JAEZFJ010000452.1 GCA_023437755.1 Pseudomonadota bacterium | reverse complement strand
CTCGGTGCCCGAGCGCGCGGGAGATTTTGCCCAGGCAATGATGGATCTGGGCGCAACCGTCTGCGCGCCGCGCAACGCCGCCTGCCGGCTCTGCCCGCTGGAGCCCGGCTGTGCGGCGGCACGGACGGCGGACCCGACCGCTTACCCGGTGAAAGCGTCCAGGGCCGACAAGCCAGTACGCAAGGGACATGCCTACGTGATGCGCGATGCCGGCGGGGACGTTTATCTTCGCAGTCGCCCGAGCAAGGGCTTGCTGGCGGGAATGAGCGAGGTGCCGGGTTCGGACTGGGAGGCGGAGCTGGCGGTCCCGGCCTATCCGGCTTCTGGTGACTGGCGGCACCACGGTCAGGTGGTGCACGTGTTCACCCATTTCCGTCTGGAGCTGGAAGTGTGGTCAGCCACGGTGGAGCCCGGCAGCCTCGATGATGGCTGGTGGGTGGAGCCGCAACGGCTGGGTGGCGAGGCGCTGCCGACGCTGTTCCGCAAGGTGCTGGCGGCGGCCGGGCACGGCTGAGCGGCGGAAGATCTCGCTCCGCCGGGTTGCTGCAGCGAATGCCGAGGCTGCATATCGGGCAAAGACGCATCGATCATCCGACTTCGGCATTCGGCCTATCCCCACCAGCCCAAGCGGAGTACCGACGTCAACATATCTCCGGCCCGCCTGTTTCAGCACCAGGTGCGCCATTACGACCCGGTGCACACGCTCGGGATCGCCGACCGGATACCGGAGTTGGGTCAGGTGCCGGTGCAGTTGATCTGGGGCGTCGAAGAAGACAAGTGGCAGACGCTGGACTGGGCGCGGAGGCTCAACCGGACCATCCCGGGTTCGCAGCTCACCATTCTCGAGGAGTGCGCGCACTTCGCCCCAGAGGATCCGCCGGAGAGGATTGCGGAGCTGATTTCGCGGTTCGCTGGGGCTGCCGCAGGTCGCTAGAAACAAAGAGGCCGCCGGTGGTGCCGGCGGCCAGTCTAGAGCCTGAGATGATTGGAGGTCAGGATCAGGCAGAAAGCAAATCAAGTTTACGACGGATGCCGGCGCGCAGTTCGTCGATCGAAGCGACGCGTCCATCATCGTCGTGGTGCCAGAAGGTCCACCCGTTGCATGCTTCGGAACCCTGAACGAGCGCCCCAACCTTGTGGATGGAGCCCTGGTGAGGACCGGAGACAAGTGAGCCGTCAGCACGAACCATGGCCGAGTAACGTCTTGTTAAGTCGAAAAGTTGCGTGCCCGGCTGAATTAGTCCCTGCTCCACCAGCGAGCCGAAGGGAATGCGGGCTTCCTTTCGCTTGGGCGTGACCGACTGCAGTGCTTCGAACACGGCTGGGCGGATGCCGGCGATGCGGTTGAGGGCGGCGGAGACATAGGCCTCCTCGCGCTCGATGCCGATAAAGTGACGGCCGAGCTTGCGGGCCACCGCGCCCGTGGTGCCGGTGCCGAAGAAGGGATCGAGCACGATGTCGCCCGGCTTCGTCGTGGCATTGAGGATACGATAGAGCAGGGCCTCGGGCTTCTGGGTCGGATGGACCTTTTCGTCGTCCTCGTCCTTCAGCCGCTCCGCGCCGGTGCAGATCGGGAACAGCCAGTCCGAACGCATCTGGGTGTCGTCGTTGGCGAGCTTCATCGCCTCGTAGTTGAAGGTGACGCGGCTCTTCTGGGATTTCGAGGCCCAGATCAGGGTCTCGTGCGCGTTGGTGAACCGGGTGCCGCGGAAGTTCGGCATCGGGTTGGCCTTGCGCCAGACAACGTCGTTGAGGATCCAGTAGTCGAGATCCTGCAGGGCGGTGCCGACCCGGAAGATGTTGTGGTAGCTGCCGATGACCCAGATGGCGCCATCGGGCTTGAGCAGCCGGCGCGCGGCGCGCAGCCACTCGCGGGTGAACCCGTCGTAGTGGGCGAAACTCTCGAACTTGTCCCATTCGTCGTCGACCGCGTCGACGCGCGATTGATCGGGGCGGGTAAGCCCCTGCTCGAGCTGCAGATTATACGGCGGATCGGCGAAGATCAGGTCGATGCTGCCGGCCGGCAGGGCATTCATGTGATCAATGCAGTCGCCCACCAGGATCGTGTCGATCGGCAGGCTTCTGGCCTCTTCCGCATCGGCGATATACGCCGTACGCGCGGTACGCAACATGCACTTAACCCTAACGCAGTACTAACGGGACCGTTATAGCCTGCGTAAGGTTAAGGGAGCGTTCGCAAGGGGTTAGCGGGAGGTTAAGCGCTGTCCCAGCGGGCGGTCTGACCCGATATGAACGCCAAATTTGCGGGACATGAACGGCTTATGCGACCAGTTCACCGCGGAGCCGCGCCCAGGCTTCGGCGACCGGAGCGAAAGCCTCGCGATGATGGCGGCAGGGGCCGTGCTGGGTGAGGGCAGTCAGGTGCTGCGGGGTGGAATAGCCCTTGTGGCCGGCAAAGCCGAAATGGGGGGCATCGCAATCCATGATGCGGCACATGCGGTCGCGCGTGACCTTGGCGACGATGGAGGCGGCGGCGATGGAGACGCTGAGCCCGTCGCCACCAATGACGGCGATGCCATCGCAAGGCAGGCCCATGGGCACGTCACGGCCATCCACCAGCACGCGGTCGGGCACCACCGGCAGCGAGCAGGCGGCGCGGGCCATGGCCCACAGGGTGGCGCCGCGGATGTTGCGTTCGAGGATGATCGAGGGGGGCGCGACCACGACGGCGACGCCGAGGGCGGTGGCCATGACCCGCTCGAACAGCGTTTCGCGGGTTTCCGCGTCGAGACGCTTGGAGTCGTCGAGCCCGTCGGGGATGCTGGCGGAATCGAGCACCACGGCGGAGACCACCACCGGTCCGGCCAGGGGGCCGCGGCCGGCTTCGTCGACACCGGCGACCAGCCGCGCCCCACGAGCCATCAGCTCGCGCTCGCGGCTGAAATCGGGTTCGGTCTGGACGGGCGAATCGATCAGCATGGTGTCGAGCATCGGCAGTGGCGCGGCCAAGTCAATCAGCCAGCCGGTCACAGGCGCGCCAGCATCGCC
Organism: Pseudomonadota bacterium; assembly: GCA_023437755.1. Classification (GTDB taxonomy): domain Bacteria; phylum Pseudomonadota; class Alphaproteobacteria; order Rhizobiales; family Devosiaceae; genus Devosia. The sequence continues at coordinate 4,759 of JAEZFJ010000452.1, read as the reverse complement.
TCGCGGTCGGGGACGAACAGGTGGTGACCCCGCCGGTTGGTCTCATAGACGAAGTCGTGGAGCGACTTGCTGGCCTCAACCTCGGCGGCGATGTCGCCCAGGATGACGAGACGGCGCTGGTACTGCTCCATCTTCTGGAAGACCTCGCCGGCGATCCCGCTCCGCAGTTCGAAAAAGGCGGGCTCGATGCGGCTGACCGGGAGCACCACGATGTCGGCGTCTGCCCCGAAGGCTTCGCCGAGGATGTCGTTGACGTGGAGATCGGCACCGAGACGCGGCCCCTCGGGCTCGAGGTCGAGCAGGGTCATGCCGTTGTGATTGCTGATCGCCATTCCCACCTCCTGTTCAGCGCCGGGGCGGCTGCTATAGTCGAGACCGCCGGGGGGCGCCAGCCAAAGAGGTCACAGAGTGCCGAGGACTGCCGTCGCCCTTCTGCTCGCCGCAATTGCCGTTGCGCCCGCGAGCGCCGATCCGTTCGCCCATTCTTCAGGGGAGTGGCGCGAGTACCATCGCGACTGGCTGGCCTCCTGCCCCGACAGGATCATCGAGGATGCGCCGGACTATTACGGCTATTCCTGCTTCGCTTCGACCGGCAGTGCCGAGCTGAACAGCGCGAACCTTCCCGCCTACAAGCTGACGCTGATCCGCAACCGGCTGGATGGCGAACTGGACCTGGCCGTGACGGTGGCTGCCGACGGTGTGACCGTGGACGAGAGCCGGCCGCTGGTCCTGAGCTTCGGCAACGAGGCTCCGCTGCGGCTCGCTTTCGACAGCGACCTCGAAACGCGGTTCAACACGGTGAACCAGTATTTCGTCAGCGATCCGACAGTGCGCGACCGTCTGCTCGAGTGGATGGAGGAGGGCAATGCGGTCACGCTGCAGGTCCCGGTGACCGGGGGCGGCACCCGCGAGGTTCGCCTGTCGCTGCGCGGCGTGCTCGCCTCGCTCGACTTCATGTCGACCTATGCACGGCGGGTGGCGCAGTATTAGGCGATTGACGGCAGCGGTTCCTGGTGGGTTTATCCGGCAACTTTCCTGACGGACCAGAATACATGCCCCTCAAGCCCGGCGCCGCGCTGCTGTTCGATATCGACGGCACGCTGGTGGATAGCGATCCGCTGCACCTCAAGGCCTTCAACGACGCCTTTGCCCCCTATGGGCACACGTTCGACAAGGCGCGGTTCGCACGGGAGCTGCAGGGCAAGGCCAATGTCCATATCGGCGCGAGCCTGTTCCCGGACGAGACACCGGAGCGGCAGATGGAAATTCTCGATGGCATGGAGGCAGCCTTCCGCGAACTCGCGGCCCAAGGCATCGAGCCGGTGCACGGACTGTTTGCGCTGCTCGACTGGGCGGAGGCGAACGGGCTGCCGAAGGTGGCAGTGACCAATGCGCCGCGGCCGAATGCCGATCTGCTGCTCGATGCCATCGGGGTGCGCCCGCGGTTCGCGCATGTGGTGATCGGGGCGGAACTCGAGCACGGCAAGCCGCACCCGCTGCCCTATCTGGAAGGACTGCGGTTGGTGGGGGCGGACCCGGCGAACAGCGTGGCCTTCGAGGATTCTCGGACGGGGATCGCCTCGGCGAGGGCGGCGGGGATCGCGACAGTCGGGATTGCGACGGGGCTGGACGAAGCGGCACTGGTCGAGGCTGGTGCGGCGGTTGCCGCGGCGGGTTACGACGACGAGCGGGTGCTGCGTTTCGTGCGAGAGCGGGTGATGGTGTAGGGGGGCAAGTGGACCAGCGCTACTACGCTCCTTCCCGCGGGCCGTCCTAGACCTCATGGTGAGCCTGTCGAACCACGAGGGCGGAGACACCGTGGCCGCGACCTCGTCCTTCGACAAGCTCAGGATGAGGTCTGGGAGAGGACTGAGTTCATTCTTCCCAGCCCACGGTGTCGTCCCCGCGCAGGCGGGACTCCACCCTTTCCAGGAGGCCGTGGACAGAATGGATCCCCGCCTGCGCGGGGATGACGTTGTGGTGGTTTCGTAATCCCTAGAACAGGCTCATCTGGCGGTCTTCGAGCCTGGGAGGGACGAACAGGTCCGTGCGCAGCGGCGGCATGCGCTCGTTGAAGCCGTAGCGTTCACGGGCCTTTTCGAAGCGCTGGCGGAGCAGGGTCGCGTAGGGGCCTTCGCCCGTCATGCGCACGCCCCAGCGGGCATCGTAATCCTTGCCGCTGCGGGTGTCGCGCACCAGCGACAGGACGTGGCGCACGCGGTCCGGGAAGTGGCGCAGCAGCCATTCGCGGAACACGTCGCGCACTTCGCCGGGCAGGCGCAGGAGGATCATCGAGGCGCTGATGGCGCCCTGGGCCCGAGCGGCATCGAGGATGCGCTCGAGTTCCATGTCGTTGATGGCGGGGATCATCGGCGAGGCAAGGACGGCGGTGGGGACGCCGGCTTCGCTGAGCAGGCGCAGGGCTTCCAGCCGCCGGGCGGGCGAGGAGGCGCGGGGCTCCATCTTGCGGCTGAGCTTGTGGTCCATCGAGGTGATGGACAGGCCGACCTTGACCAAGCCGAGCTTGGCCAGTTCGGTAAGGATATCGAGATCGCGGATCACCAGCGCCGACTTGGTGGTGATCATCACCGGGTGGCGGGTTTCAAGCATGACTTCGAGAATGCCGCGGGTCAGGCGGTGCTTGCGCTCGGCGGGCTGGTAGGGGTCGGTGTTGGTGCCCATGGCGATGGCGCGCACCTTGTAGTTGCGGGCACCGAGCTCGGCCCGCAGGGCTTCGATCGCGTTGGTCTTCACATAGATGTCGCGCTCGAACTCGAGCCCGGCGGAGTGTCCGAGGAAGGCGTGCGTGGGGCGGGCGAAGCAATAGGAGCAGCCGTGCTCGCAGCCGCGATAGGCGTTAATCGAACGCTCGAAGTTGACATCCGGGCTGTCATTGGCGGTGATGATGGTCTTGGCGCGCTCCGTATGCTCGATGGTCTCAAACACCGGCAGCGGTTCGACCGTCGACCAGCCATCGTCGAAATTCTCGCGCGTCTGCTTCTCGAAGCGGCCCGATCTGTTGGACTGCGCGCCGCGCCCGCGGATGCGGTCGGGCGACAGCAGTTCGCGCCGCGCCAGATCGGCGTCGCGACTGCGGCTCAGCCGCTCGAGGGCTTCGAAGGAGGGTGCCTGATAAAGCGCCATGGTGGTTCTCCGCGCGGGTCGACTCGACCCCCGTGTTCTCAAGATAGCACTTGAGGAGAACAAAACAAGAACCAAGACGGCGGAAGCGGCAGCCAGTCGTTGCTGCCTGGCAGAGAAATGGGGTGAGGTTGCCCGGGTTTGAAGGGCGTGCCATGCGAAAATGCAGGCCTGCCGTGCAGATTTTCCGGTGGACGCAAAACGGGTGCGGGCGTACTCCTCGCCTCCCTTGCGCCGAGGGCAATAACTTAAGCTGCGTCTTTAGCATTGACCGCCGTGGTGGTCTGCAGTTAGTTAAGCGATAACTTAAGAGACGCTGCTGACAGGGGGTGACATGTCCCCTGCAGATCGTCGGTCGAGAATGGCCGGTGCCGCTCGTCGCAACGGCAAGCGCTGAAACAGAATCGAGGACACCATGAGTATCGACGCTACGATCGACTCCGTACCGCTCGACCCCGCACGGGAGCCAGACGTTGCCGCGCGCAACCGGCTGGTGATCGCCCTGCTGCTCGTCTCCACCTTTGTGGTGTTTCTCAACGAAACCATCATGAGCGTGGCCATACCCCACCTGATGAATGACCTCGGTGTCACCGCCAGCGCGGCGCAATGGCTGACCACGGCATTCCTGTTGACCATGGCGGTGGTGATCCCGATCACCGGCTTTCTGCTCCAGCGGCTCAACACGCGGCCGATCTTTCTGATCGCCATGTCGACCTTTGCCCTCGGCACGCTGCTCTGCGCCGTGGCGCCGGGACTGGAACTGCTGGTGTTCGGACGCGTGGTGCAGGCGGTGGGCACGGCGATCATGATGCCGCTGCTGATGACCACGGTGATGACGCTGGTGCCGCCAGAGTCGCGCGGCAAGACCATGGGCAACATCTCCATCGTGATGTCCGTGGCCCCGGCCATTGGCCCCACCATCGGCGGATTCATCCTGGCCAATCTAGAATGGCGCTGGATGTTCATCCTGGTGCTGCCGATCGCCCTCGGTGCTCTGCTGCTCGGTGCCCGCAAGATGCAGAACGTGACCACGCCGCGCTATGCTCCGCTCGACGTCGTTTCGGTGATCCTGTCGGCGCTGGCCTTCGGCGGGCTGATCTACGGCCTGTCGAGCTTCGGCGAGGGCATCGCCCATGCCGGTGAGCCCGGACCGATCCCGCTCTGGGCACCGGTTGTGGTCGGCGGCGTCGCCATGGCCGCGTTTGTCTGGCGGCAGTTCGGGCTGCAGCGGGACAACAAGGCGCTGCTCGACCTGCGGGTCTTCCGGTCGCGCAACTACACCGTCTCCGTCAGCATGATGCTGGTGGCGATGATGGCGCTGTTCGGCACGGTGATCCTCTTGCCGATCTACACCCTGAACGTGGTGGGTCTCGACACGCTGCAAACCGGCCTGTTGCTGCTGCCGGGTGGCCTCGTCATGGGCCTGCTCGGGCCGGTGGTGGGACGCCTGTTCGACCGGGTGGGCCCAACCGTGCTGGCGGTGCCCGGAGCGATCATGGTCTCGGCCGTGCTGTGGGCGCTGACCACGGTGGGGCAGGATACCTCGGTCTGGGCGCTGCTGGCCGGTCATGTGGTGCTGAGCATTGGCCTGGCGCTGATCTTCACGCCGGTCTTCACC
>JAEZFJ010000420.1 GCA_023437755.1 Pseudomonadota bacterium | reverse complement strand
GCTGGAAGTTCGGCTTCCGGTTCTTTGGCGGCATCAAGGCCTGAGTTCCAATGGCATCTGTCGACTTCCGCAACGTCACCAAGACCTTCGGCACCTTCACCGCCGTCTCCGATGTCAGCTTCTCCATTGGCGATGGCGAGTTCGTGTGCCTGCTCGGCCCGTCCGGCTGTGGCAAGACCACGAGCCTCAGGATGATTGCCGGTCTCGAGACGCCCACCTCCGGCCAGATCATGATCGGCGGCGAGGACGTCACCCACCTCCATCCCAAGGATCGGCAGATCTCGATGGTGTTCCAGGACTATGCGCTCTATCCGCACATGAACCTGGCCGACAACATCGCCTACCCCCTCAAGGTTCGGGGCGAGGCTGTCGCCAAGCGCCACGGCCGCGCCAGGGAAGTCGCCGACGTGCTCAAGATCGGACACCTGATGGACCGGCTGCCGAGCCAGATTTCCGGCGGCCAGCAGCAGCGCACCTCGCTCGCGCGGGCCCTGGTCTATCCGTCCAAGGTGTATCTGTTCGACGAGCCGCTCTCCAATCTCGACGCCAAGCTGCGGCTCGAAGCGCGTGGCTTTCTCAACCACCTGCAGCGCGACATGGGCATGACCGCGGTTTATGTGACCCACGACCAGGCGGAGGCGATGGCGCTTGCCACCCGCATCGCCGTGATGGACCAGGGCCGCATCGTCCAGTACGCCCCGCCAATCGAGATCTACCGACGCCCGGCCACCACCTTTGTTGCCAATTTCGTCGGCAACCCGCCGATGAACCTGGTGGAGGTGACGGGCAGCCAGGGAGAGGGCCAGTTGCGGCTTGTTGCTGACGGCCTCAGCCTTGGTGGACTGCCGATGAGCGACGGGATCGGCACGGCTTTGGCCGCGGGCGAGAAGCTCACGCTCGGCATCCGCCCCGAGCACCTCTCCATCGCGCAGCCGGGGGCGACCAACACCCTCACCGGCACGCTGTTCGCCAACGAGAACATGGGGCCGGAAAGCCTCGTCACCATAGAGCGGCCCGATGCGACGCGGCTGACCGCCCGCATCTTCACCGATGACCATCTCGACCTGGGCGAGACCGTGACGCTCGCCTTCGCGGCCGAGCATCTGCATCTGTTCGACGGGGCCGGGAAACGTATCCCGGCGGTGGGGGAATAGCAGGGCAGGACCGGCCATGACCACCATCACCCACCACGTCACCCGTGCCGACCAGGCGCGAAATCCGTATTTCTACATCCCGTTCGAGGTGCCAGCCGGCACGACGCGGATCGACGTGACCCTGGCCTACCCCAAGGCCGAGGATTGCATCATCGACCTTGGTGCGTTCGACCCGCGCGATAGCGGCTACCCGACGGCCGAGGGTTTCCGTGGCTGGAGCGGTGGTGCGCGCGACCGCTTCTTCATCGCCACCGACGATGCGACACCCGGTTACGTGCATGGCGAGATTCAGCCGGGGAGGTGGAACGTCATCCTCGGGCTCTACAAGGTGCCAGAGGCCGGAGCGGACGTTTCGGTCGCCGTGACGCTGGACAGTGCGCCGCGAGAGACAGAGCCGCAGCCGGTCCGTAGCAAGCCAGTCCGCACGGGGGCAGGGTGGTACCGCGGCGATCTCCACTGCCACACCTTCCATTCCGATGCGCGTGGGGCGCCGGAATTGCTGCACGCTGCCGCAAGGCAGGCGGGACTCGATTTCCTCGCGGTTGCCGACCACAACACCATCACCCAACGCCGCTATTTTCACCCGCAGTCGTCGCCGGATCTGGTGTTCGTGCGCGCGATGGAGGTGACGACAGCGGTGGGGCACGCCAATGTCTACGGCGTAGATGACTGGATCGACTTCCGCATGACGCAGCCGTCCGATGCTCATACGCTCGAGCGGCTGGTGCATGAGAAGGGCGGGCTCCTCTCGATCAATCATGACAAGCCGACCATTCCCTGGGACTACGACTTCCCCGCCGCCGACTGCCAGGAGGTGTGGCAGTCGACCTGGATGGCCTGGAACTGGGTGTCTCTGGAACGGTATCAGCGACGGCTGGCGAGCGGGATGCGGATGCCCGCCATTGGCGGCTCCGACTTTCACCAGCCCGACCGGCTGCTCCCGGAGGGGCCGCTCGTGCTGGCGCGCCCCACCACCGTCTTCTGGCTGCCGGAGCTCAGCGAGGACGCGATCCTCGCGGCAATGAAGGCGGGCCACGGTTACATCACCGAAAGCCCGACGGGCCCGCATCTGGAGATCGGCAGCGGCGGTATGGTCATGGGTGGCACGGTCTCTGAGCTGACAACGCTGGACGTGACGGTGCGCGGTGCTGCGGGCGACCGGCTGGTGCTGATCGATGCTGATGGTGTTGTTGCAGAGGTCGAGATCGCTGCGAACGACTGGCAAGCGACCGTTCCGCTGGACCGCGTGCGCCGGTTCGTGCGCGCCGAGATCATTGCCCAACGGAGCCGCGAGCGGCTCGTTGCCGAGTTCACCGCAACGCTCGATGGTCGGGAACTGCCGTGGCAACTCAAGGGTGCCGACCTCGCCGATCAGCCCATCCGTCGCGCCCTCAGCAATCCGATCTATATCGAGGCCTGACCCATGCTTATCGGCAACGCGCCCTGTTCCTGGGGCATCAACTATCCCACCGGCAACCGCTACAGCTGGCAGCAATATCTCGATGAGGTCGCTGCCGCAGGCTATCAGGGCACCGAACTCGGACCCTTCGGCTTCCTGCTAAAGGATGCCGCGCTGCTGTGCGATGAACTCGCCCGCCGCAACCTGACGCTGATCGGCGCCACGCACGTCCACACCTTCGGCGACACCGGAAGCAAGCCACAATTCCTGGCGACGCTGCGCGACCTGTCGGCACTGCTGCGCGATCTCGGCGCCCACCACCTCGTCATCATGGACGAGAGCAACTGGTACCCTGCGGGGCAGGAGGGCCGGCTGGATCTGGCCGGTTGGGACGGCCTCACCGATATGGTCAGCGATGCGCTGCAACTGGTCGAGGGCGAGTACGGGCTGAAGCTCAGCTTCCACCCGCATATCGGCACGGCGGTAGAGCGAGAGGCGCAGATCGACCGTCTGCTGGCCGAGACTGAAATCGACCTCTGCTTCGATACCGGCCATCACGCCTTCTGGGATCAGGACGTGTTGGCCTACATGGACAGGGTGATGCCCCGCATCGCCTACATGCACCTCAAGAACGTCGATCCGGCCGTGCGTGCCCGCGTGCTGCGTCGGGAACTCTCCATCGCGGAGTCCTACGGGGCAGGGGTGATGTGCCCGCTGCCGGACGGGGCCGTCGACATCAGGGCGGTCATGCGTCTCCTCGCGGAGCGCGGCTTCGACGGGCCGGTCGTCGTGGAGCAGGACGTCGCCGCCGAGGCGAGCGAGACCCCGCTGGAACTTGCCGCCCGCAACCTGACCTATGTGAAGGAAATCGCCCCGTGACCGCTCCCATCAAGGTCGGGCTTATCGGCCTGGGCGAGGTTGCCCAGCTGATGCACCTGCCACTGCTCGCTGACGACAGCCGCTTCGCCGTAGGGGCTGTGACCGACGTGTCGCCGAGCCTCGTCGAGTACGTCGCCACCCGCTATGGCGTGCCCACCCGCCACGCCTCCGCGGACGCGTTGATCGCTGACCCCGCGCTCGATGCCGTGTTCATCCTGACCCCCGACCATCTTCATGCAGAGCTGTTGGAAAAGGCGATAACGTCCGGCAAGCACGTCTTTATCGAAAAGCCAGCGTGCCTCACTGCCGAGCAATTGCGCCCGATCCTTAAAATCGAGCAGCGACCGGGGCAGGTGGTGTTTGTGGGCTATATGCGCCGGTTCTCGCGCCCGTTCCTCGAGCTGAAGCGCCGCCTGCCGCCGCTCGGAGAAATCCGTCACGTGCGGGTCCGCGACATCATCCGCGAGGCGCCGTTTTTCGTTGCTCAGACGCGCAACGTCTTCAAGCCCACCGATGTGCCGGCCGAACTCATCGCGGATGGCCGCGTCCGCACCCAGGCCATGCTGCGCTCGGTCATGGGCGAGGAGAGCCCGCCCGACGCCCTGCGCGCTTATCAGGTGCTCACCGGACTGTCATCGCACAGCTTCTCGGCCATGCGCGACCTGTTGGGGAGCCCCAGAAGCTGTTCATATGCCCTTCAGCATGGTGGCGAAACCGTGGTGGCGCTGTTCGACTATGGCCACTTCACCGCCCTCTATGAAGCGGTGATCGACGAGGTGTCGCGCTTCGATGCCGGGATCGAGGTGCTCACCCAGACGCAGCATTTCCGGATGAACTACGACACGCCGTACATCCGCAACCTGCCCACCCGGCTCGAAATCACCACTTCTTCCGCCACCGATACCAGCACGGAGATCATCGGTCCCGTCTACGAAGACCCGTTCCGTATTGAGCTCAACGCGTTTGGGGACGCCGTCACCAAGGGCGTGCCCAACAAGACGACGCTCCAGGATTCCCTCGAAGACCTTCTCCTGTTCAAGGAAGTCGCCCGGCATTTCCGACAGTGACCTGGGGGCCCGCAGTTGCCGCCGGGCCCGCAGATCGCTACATGGGCAGCGTTCGTCCTGCCGTGTCTTGAAATTCATGTGACGGGCGGCGATGCTGCTATGTCTTTGGGAAGCATCTAGGTTCATGACGAAAGCGAAACGGCGGTCCGGCGGTACGGGGCCGACCATGATGGACGTTGCGGCCGCTGCAGGCGTGTCTCAGGCGACTGTCTCGCTCGTGCTGAGCGGCAGCAAGCTGGCTCGCCTGAGCGACGCGACGCGACAGCGGGTGAATGACGCGGCGGAGCGGCTCAACTACAAGTTCGTCCGCCGCAGCCAGAAGAGCGCGCCCGCGGGTCGTTCCACGATCCTGTTCATCGCCGATGAAGTTTCTACCGACCCCTGGATGTCGCTGGCGTTCGAAGGGGCGCGGGACCGCGCCCTCAATCTCGGCACCAATGTGCTGATGGCGGTCAGCCATGCCGATGCGGACATCGAGGCGGACCTGTTGGCGAGCGTCGGCAAGCAGGACCTCGTGGGTGTCATTTACGGCACCATCCTGACCCGGCAGGTGCATCTGCCGGAGGCGTTCGAGAGCCACAACACCGTGCTGGTGAACTGCTACGACGAGCAGGGGGTGCTGCCCTCGGTGATACCGGCGGACCTGCTCGGCGGGCGAGTGGCCACTGAACACCTGATCAGCATCGGCCGTCGGCGCATTGCCCTGATCAATGGCCAGCAGGGGCTGGACAACCCACGCGACCGCCTGAAGGGCTATCGGCAGGCGCTGACCAGCCATGATATCCCATTCGATCCGGCGCTTGTTCGCCCCGGCAACTGGGAGCCATCCGCCGGCTATGCCATGACCATGGAATTGATGGCGCTGGACAATCCGCCGGACGCGATTTTCTGCGCCAACGATCTCATGGCGGTCGGCTGCTACGACGCGCTGCGCAAGCTGGGCCTGTCGGTACCGGACGATGTGGCCGTGGTGGGGTTCGACGATCGCGAGATCGCACGATCCATGCACCCACCGCTGACTACCCTGGTGCTTCCCCAGTATGAGATGGGCCGCGTTGCTGCGGAGATGTTGCTCGACCGGGCGAATGGACTGAACGTCAAGGGAACGCGGGTGAAGGTCGAATGCGAACTGGTCGCTCGCGCGTCGACTGCCGTCAGTCAGGAGTCCGGCATTCCGGTTGCCGCGGCAGGGTAGGGAGGCCGCGCGGGCGGCCTCCGCAACCTTCAGTCCTGGGTACGGAAG
>JAEZFJ010000411.1 GCA_023437755.1 Pseudomonadota bacterium | reverse complement strand
CTGACGAGGCACGAGCCTTCCGCCTTGAGGGCGACGCCGCGCTCGATGGTGACGGCGCGCATCTGGTTGGGCTCACGGCCGGAAGGGCGCATCGGGAATCCAGGGTCGTTGCAGTTAACCCGCTCTTAACCCTGCCAGCCGCCCGCCACAAGCGCCCGAGCCTTGGCGCGGGGCGGCTATGCGCTTAAATAGGGGAGCACAGTTAAAGCCGACGATTTGAATCGAAACCCCATGCGTCCAGCCGAAGACTTTCTCTCCGTGCTCAACGCGCGCAGCCAGGACATCTTTCGCAAGATCGTCGAACGGTATCTTGAAACCGGGGCTCCGGTCGGGTCGCGCGATGTCAGCCGCATGCTGCAGGTGGAGCTGTCGCCGGCTTCTGTCCGCAACGTCATGGCTGATCTGGAAGACCTCGGGCTGATCGCCGCGCCGCATACCTCCGCCGGCCGCGCGCCCACGCAGGAAGGCCTGCGCTTCTTCGTCGATGCGATGCTGGAGGTCGGCGACGTCGATGAACGCGAGCGCCAGCGCATCGCCCACTCCATCGGCGGGCAGGCGCGGGGCCGGGTGGAAGACGTGCTCACCGAGGCCAGCCAGTTGTTGAGCGGGCTCAGCCACGGGGCTGGCGTGGTCATTGCGGTCAAAGCCGACATGGTGCTGCGGCACCTGGAGTTCGTCCGCCTCGATGCCACCCGCGCCATGGCCATCCTCGTCGGCCAGGACGGGCAGGTGGAAAACCGCATCATGGAGCTGCCGCCCGGCTTCACCGCCTCGGCGCTGCAGCAGGCCAGCAACTACCTGGCCTACCATGTGGTGGGGCGGACCCTCTCCGAAGCGCGCCGGGCCTTGTCCGAGCAGAGGGCGCTGCAGCGGGCCGAGCTCGACGAACTGACCGCCAAGCTGGTGGATGCCGGTATCGCAACGCTCAGCCGACCGGGCTCCGACACCGACCCGACGGTGATCGTGCGCGGCCGCGCCAATCTGATCAACGACGCCATGGCCTCCGACGACCTCGAGCGCATGCGGCGGTTGTTCGACGAACTCGAGAGCAAGGACGGGCTGCTGGAGCTGCTGGGCGACACGGAGAAGGCGCAAGGGGTGCGCATCTTCATCGGTTCGGAGAACAAGCTGTTCTCCTTGTCCGGCTCTTCGGTGATCCTGAGCCCCTACAAGGACGCAAGCGACAAGGTGGTGGGGGTGCTCGGCGTCATCGGGCCCACGCGTCTGAACTATGCGCGCATCGTGCCGGTGGTGGATTACACAGCCAACGTCATAACCTCCATGATGACGCGGCGCGACCGCTGAACCTTGCAGCCTCCCAAGGGTTGAAAATAGGAAGCCGTTGGCCGATATGGCTCAGCAAAACCCCAATCCAAGTGCGGATAGTGAGATGATGAGCGACGAGACCGCCGCCCAGGCGACAGAGGCCGAGATCGACACCCCTGCCGAGGAGACCCCCGAGGTTGACCCGCTAGAGGCCTTGCGCGCCGAGAACGCCGAGTTGCGCGACCGGCTACTGCGGAGCGTGGCGGAGATGGAAAACCTCCGCAAGCGCACCGAGCGCGACGTGGCCGACACCCGCTCCTATGCGATTTCGGGCTTTGCCCGCGACATGCTGAGCGCCACCGATGCCCTGAACCGGGCGCTGACCATGCTGCCCGCCGAAGCGCGCGAATCAACCGATCCGACCGTCCGGTCGCTGATCGAGGGCATCGAGATGGCCGAGCGCGAAATGCAGCGCCTCCTGGCCAAGCATGGCGTGACGCCGATCGAGGCCGAGGGCCAGAAGTTCGACCCGCACCGCCACCAGGCGATGTTCGAAGTGCCCGACCCGTCGCGCCCCGAAGGCACCGTGGTGCAGGTGGTGCAGGCGGGCTTTGCTATCGGCGAACGCGTCCTGCGGCCGGCCATGGTGGGTGTCGCCAAGGGCGGCCCGAGCCACGCACCGGGCGAAGAAGCGGTCGACAAGAGCGCTTGAGGCGCGACGGAGCAAATCACTCGGTGTCATCCCCGCGGAAGCGGGGATCCATCCTGAGATGACCGCACAAGCATAGGGCGGCGACAGGCCCCGGCTCCCGGCTCCCGGCTCCCGCCTCCCGGCCGGGGTGACACCGTGGTCGTTGCGGCAGAAGTGCCCTAGCCGAGAATTTCCCGGCTCATGACCCGCTGAACGCCGGCCGCGTCCATGTCGGCAAGGGCTCGCTCAAGCGAACCATTGCTGTCGATGGCGCGGGAGGCATCCTCGATCACGGTCACATCGAACCCGGCAGCAGCGCCATCGACCGCAGTCCAGCCGACGCAGAAGTCGAGCGCCAGACCCACGACGAACAGCCGGCCGAGGTCGCGCTCGTTGAGATAGCCGGCAAGGCCCGTGGTGGTTTCGCGGTCTGCTTCCTCGAAGCCCGAATAGGAGTCGATCTCGCGGTTGTAGCCCTTGCGGATGACGAGCTGGGCGTGAGGTATCCTGAGGTCGGCGCAGATTTCGGCGCCGCGCGTACCCTGCACGCAATGGTCCGGCCACAGCACCTGGGAACCATAGGGCAGGTCCACAATGTCGAAAGGCGCCTTGCCCTGATGCTGGCTGGCAAAGGAGATGTGGTCGGCCGGATGCCAATCCTGCGTCAGGACCACGTTGCGAAAACGCCTCGCCAATTGATTGACCAGCGGCACGATCTCGTCGCCCCCGGCGACGGCCAGGCTCCCCTCGGGCAAGAAATCGTACTGCATGTCGACCACGACCAGCACGTCGTCGGAGTTGATGGCGATGGTCATGGGATGGTCTCCGGCCCCAGCAATTAACCTCTTGGCACAGATTGCCCTTTCCCAAGCACTGTGGGCAAGGCGCAATCTCTTGGCGGCGTCTTCGCGGCATGGCAAAAGAGTGCACCGGCGGCGCGCTCGCCCCGGCTGAGGGACTTTTCAAAATGCAGACCTTGATCAAGGGCGGCCTTGCCGCCCTGGCGCTCGTTGCGGGCGCCGTTTCCGTGCAGGCCCAGGACATCGAGTTCACGCTGATCAACAACAGCTCGCAGTCGCTGCACTACTTTTATGCCGCACCGAGCAGCACGAGCGACTGGGGCGATGACCTGCTGGGCGAGACCGGTACGCTCGAAGCGGGTTACGAGGGCACCGTGTTCATCGGCGACGGCTCCGACCAGTGCCTCTACGACTTCCGCTTCGAGACCGCCGAGGGTGGCCTGCTCGAGGCGTGGGAAGTGGATATCTGCTCGCTCGGCAGCTACACCATCACCGACTGAGGGTGAGGCGCCCGCAGGCGCGATCCCCCAAGCGTGCACAACTGCGCAGCGCCGCCCGACCGGGTTGGCGCTGCCTGTTTTTCCCGCGGCCAATGTGGCGCACGGCGCTTGAAGCGGTTGGGGCACCCCCCTATATACCGCCCGAGGCCCGGTAGCCGGGCAGATATTTCCAAGGAACCCCGGCCGGATAGGCCAAGGCGCCGCTTCGGCAGAAGGGCTCCGCGACGGGTTTGCTATAGAGAGGCTAGAGTAAATGGCTAAAGTCATCGGTATTGACCTCGGCACCACCAACAGCTG
>JAEZFJ010000124.1 GCA_023437755.1 Pseudomonadota bacterium | reverse complement strand
ACCGCGCTCGAGCAGTGCCGCGATCAGCGCCTGCATCTCGGCGATATTGTCGGTGGCGCGGGGCTGAACCGTGGGTTCTAGCGTGCCGAGGGCGCGGACATCGTTGCGGAACTGGGTGTCGGTCTTTTCGGTGACGCGGCGGATCGCCTCGGTCAGCGGCAGGTCCGGATAGTCGCGCAGAGCCGGCGCGTTGATCTTGTCGTCGACGTCGGTGATGTTGCGGACATAGGTGACGCGGCCGGCGCCATAGACGTGGCGCAGCAGCCGGTAGAGCAGATCGAACACGATCACCGGGCGGGCATTGCCGATATGGGCGAAGTCGTAGACCGTGGGCCCGCAGACATACATGCGCACATTGGCCGTATCGATGGGCTGGAAAGCCTGCTTGCGGCGCGTGAGCGTGTTGTAGAGCTGGAGCGGGGCAGTTCCCGTGGTCATCAAAGCGTCCTCAAGGCCAAGGCACAGCGGCACCGGCGGGAGGCTCTTCTGCTTTCAGGGATCGGGATGAAGAAGACCGCGCCGCCAACGAGTGGTTAGCAGGTAATAATGCAGCCGGTAATAGCGATGCGCCGGGTCTTCATGGGAAGCATCATGGTCGGGAGGGGGGCGCGCGGTCAAGAAGATTTCGCGGTACTGAGCTGCTGAAGCCCCTCATTCGCCCCGTCGGGCACCTTCTCCCACGAAGGGAGAAGGCAACTGGGCTAAGGGCGCTTACTCCGCGCGGAACTGCTGGTGGCACTCGCCGCAGGTGCCGCCGATGGTGCGGAGCGAGGCGGTGTAGGTAGCGGTGTCGCCGGCTTCGGCCGCAGCGCGACCCTGGGCGGCGGCTTCGCGGCCCTTGGCGACGATGGCGACGAAGGCGTCCCAGTTCTCCCAGATGGCTGGCAGCGCCTTGCTGTCGCCGAGAATGGAGTTTTCCGGGAACAGGTCAGGAATATGCGAGTAATTGGTCTCGAGCGTCTGCATGGCGGCAACGGCGTCGGCGCCGGTGAGATTGCCGGCGGAGCGGACGATGCCGCCATCCTCGCGCATCAGCGCCTGACGCATGTCGACGGCTTCTTCTGGGCTCGCAGGGGGCGTGAACGCCTCCTGCGCAAAGGCAGTCAGTGCGCCGATGGTGAGCAGCCCGGCAAGGGCTACGGCGCCGGCATTGCGGATAGGCATGGGAGTCATCCTCAACGTCTTCGGGGGAGATCAAACATGCCCAGAGTGTCACGCCGGCATGACGGCTCCTATGCCGTACACAGAAATGTTATGAACGATTGCAATGAGTTAGAGGGACGGATTTACCTGCATCAATCCCCCGCTGCTAACCGCTGAACAGCTCCACCGTCTGCTGCATGTCGCCGAAGACGGAATTCGCGCCGGCCATTGCAGCGATATGGATGGTGTCCCCGGGCTTGAGGAAGGGCGTGCGGGCGCGGCCGAATTTCAGCTTCTCCACGGTCCGCGCCTCTGCGATGCAGCCAAAGCCAATGCCGTCCGGCTTTATCGGCAGGCTCTCGTCATGGCGGTTGGAAACGGTGCCCCCGCCGAGGATGGTGCCCGTGGCCAGGGGGCGGGTGCGGGTCGCTTCCACGATGAGGTCTGCGAAATCGAAATGCATGTCGGTGCCAGCATTGGGCTGGCCGTAGAGCGTACCGTTGACCTCGACCCTGACGGGAAGATGAAGGCGGTTGTCCCGCCACTTGTCGCCGAGCGCGGCGGGCGTAACGACGATGGGCGCGAAGGCGGTGGACGGCTTGGCATGGAAGAAGCCGAAGCCATTCTGGAGATCATCGACCACGAGGCGGCGCAGGGAAACGTCGTTGCAGATCGTGACGAGGCGGATCGCCGCCGCCGCCTGATCGCGGGTGGCCCGCATCGGCACGGCCCCGGTGATCACCGCGACCTCGACCTCGAAATCGAGAGCGAGGTCAGCGTCGGGGATGCGGATGGGTGCCGTAGGAGCGAGGAACGAGTCGGAGCCGCCCTGATACAGCAGCGGGCGGGTGGACTGAAGTTCGGCATCCTTGCTGCCCTTGAGGCTGCGCACGCGTTCGAGGTGGCTGAGATAGCCGGAGCCATCGATCCACTGGAAGGCGCGCGGCAATGGAGCCAGTGCCCGGGCGGGATCGAAGATCTGCTCGGCGATATCGAAGCCATCGAGGCGTGACGCGAGTTCCGCCAGCGCCGGCGCGGTACGATCCCAATCGTCGAGCGCGGCTTGCAGGGACGGAGCAATCCGTCCGGCAGACACGCAGCGCCGACCGTCCGCGGATACAACCACGAGCTGCCCGTCGGGGCGGCCATTGTCCAGGGTCGCAAGTCTCATGAAGGCACAATCTCGCGGCGGTGTGACCGCGGCGCGCTACCGGGCCAGGGGTCGGCACTATAATGTTGCCTTGTGCCCTAGCGATCCCTTAAGCCCACCACCGGCGGATTGGAACAGGACGATTTGGTGACCGATTGCAGACGGGGCGTCCGGGCCCTCCTCCTCATGGTCGTGGCGGCGGTGTGCCTGGTGATAGACGTCGACCTGGCGCATGCCCAGGCGGCGCAGTGCGCCAACCTTTCGGCGATGCTGCAGCAGTTCGACCGAAACTCCGAGTTTCAGCAATTCGGCGGCGGATCGCAGGCGGCGCGGCAATTGCAGCAGGCGGTGCAGGCTGCCGAGAGCCGCTACATCCGCGACGGATGCAACGACGATGCGCGGGCCGGCCGGGTGCTGACTCCCCACTGCCAGCAGGTAGCACAAGAGGTGCTGCGGCTGAGGGCCGACTATGCGCAGGTGGCCGAACAGGTAGAGACGGCGAACGCCGTCGCCGGCCAGCGGGAGGCTATCCTGCAGGAGATGGCGCGATTCGGCTGCGGCGCAGGCGGCTCCAGCGCCACCTTCACCAACGATCGCCAGGGCGTGTTCGACCGCATCTTCGGGACGACTTCGGAAACGGATTTCAGCGGCGGCCAGATGATCGACGGCAGTGGCTATTGGGGTGCTCAGGGCTTCAACACGGTGCGCACGGTGTGCGTGCGGCTCAGCGACGGCTATTTCTGGCCGATCAGCTACGCCACGCTGCCGGACTATGTGCAGAACGATGCCGCGACCTGCCAGCAGATGTGTCCCAACACGCAGGTGGAACTCTATTTCTACGACAACCCCGGCCAGGAGCCGGAGCAGATGCGGAATGTGTACGGGCAGCCGTACACGTCCCTGCCCAATGCCTTCCGCTATCGCGAGGAGATCGACATGGCCTCGAGCTGCAATGCGGCTCCAGAGGTGCAAGGCAAGATCGCCATGGCGGACGATGGCAGCCGGGTGATGGTGGAAGTCGGCGAGGCGCGATTCCCGCTGCCGATGCGCGACCCGCGGGGACAACAGCCGGTGCAGGCGCCGATCCAGGCGCCGCTCGAGACGGTCGCCTCAGTTGACGTACCGCTGCCCCGTCCGCGCCCTGCCGGCCCGGGGGAGACACCCGTAACGCGACCCCTGCCGAGAATTCAGACCGACAATGAGCTGCGGCTGGTCCAGTTCGGCGACAGGGTGGTCAGGGTAGTCGGTCCAGACACGCCTTACGCCCAACCAGTGGAAGCAGGGACTTAAGCTCCGGCCCGTCATCGCGACCGGTGATGGCAAGGCGTAGTGGCATGAACAGCGCCCTGCCCTTGCGGCCGGTCGCGCCTTTCAGAGCGTCGGTCCAGTGCGACCAGGTGGTGTGATCCCATGGCTCAGGCGGGAGCAACGCCTTGGCAAGCGCGAGGAAGTCACGGTCCTCGTCGGCGACAATCGGGGTCACCGGGCCGGTGACGAGCCTCGACCAGTCGGCGATGTCGTCGAACCGGGCAAGATTGTCCCGCAGCAGTACCCAGAGTGCTTCGCCTTCCAGACCCAGAGCCGAGAGCCGATCACGCACCGCCTCATAGGGCAGACCATGAAGAATGCGGGCGTTGAGCGACTCCAACTCGGCAGTGTCGAAGCGGGCAGAGCTGTGGGAGATGCTGGAGAAATCCAGCTTGAGGGCAATCTCGTCCAACGTTTCGTAGGGCTCTACCGGCACGCTGGTGCCGGTGAGGCTGGACATGATCGCTACCGCCATAGGCTCATAGCCGAGGTCGCGAAAGCCGGCGATCGACTGTGACCCGGCGCGTTTCGAGAACGGCTCGCCGTTGCTGTCGAGCAGCAGGTTGTGGTGGGCGAAGGTCGGCACAGCGCCACCGAGCGCTTCGAAGATCTCGATCTGCGTGCCGGTGTTGCTGGTGTGGTCCTCGCCGCGGATCACGTGGGTGATGCCGAGGTCGACGTCGTCCACCACCGAAGGCAGAGTGTAGAGATAGGTGCCGTCCTCGCGGATCAGCAC
>JAEZFJ010000392.1 GCA_023437755.1 Pseudomonadota bacterium | reverse complement strand
CCGGCGTCAGACCACCAGCGCAGCCCGGGCCTGATCCAGCGACACCACGTTCGAGTTCTGCGCCGGTGCATACCTGGCGACCATGTCGGCGCAGAACTGCGCGTATTCCTCCGGCACCTGTGGGGCGCTGGTGTGGTGCGGAGAAATGCCACGGTGCTCCGGCGTGAAGCAGAAGGTGACCGTGACGTCGAAATCCTCCAGCGCCTTCATCTGCCGGTCGAACCAGTCGAGCGCGTTCGGGCGGAAGCTGTCGGCCCAGGAAAGGCCGGTGCGCAGATAGGTGACGCCGAGCCGCTTCATCCACTCCACGGCTTCCTCGAGCCGGTGGTCCTCGTAGTGGAACCACTGCACCAGCCCCATTTCCGGGGTGTGCTTGGCAAATTCCTCCAGCGCCGGCTTGGGCGTACCGTCCTCGCGCAACAGGCCCATATAGAAGTGCCGGTAGTAGGAGGAGCCCTCCGCTTCGCGGTGGCGCGTGGTCGCCTCCCACGAGCGCGGCAGGTCATAGAGGCTGTACCACTGGATCCGCTCGACCTTGCCCTTGAGCAGTTCCGCCGAACGCTTCAGCCCCCAGGCCGCCACTTCCTCCGCGCCGAAGGACGAGACCCCGACCTCGCTGACCCAGATCGGCAGGTCGGTGACGGCGCGAATTTCGTCGATCTTGTTGGGCCATTCGTGGATCTGCCACAGGTTCCAGTCGAGTGGAAAACCATGCACGGCCACCGCGTTCACCCTGTCGAGCACGCCATAGTCCTTCATGCGCTGCATGAAGCCGGGGTCGATCGGCGAAATGCCCCCGAGCACCTTGGTCAGTCCAGGGTTCACCCCGGTAATGGCATCGGCGGCAAGGTTCACCATCTCGCCGAAGCGCACCCATTCCGGGTCGATCTCGGGGTCCCAGTGCGACTTGTTGTTGGGCTCGTTCCAGAGCATCGCTGCTTCGATCATTGACGGGCTCCCTTGTGTGGATAGACGGGTTCGGCGCCATAGGGGCGCTCGGCCACCCGGCAAAGGTAGACCTCGGCCTCCGGGTGGCTGACGATGGAGAAGCCACTGCTGCGCAGCATGGCTTCCGCCGCCGCCGAATTCGGCGCCCACCAATTGGTGGGGTCGTCGGCGTAGCGATGTTCGATGAAGTGGAGCTTGGGATAGCCCGGCTCGTCGAACATGTGGGTATCGGTGAACGGATAATTGTCTTCGAGCGGCAGGATCTCGGTGCTGCCGCGCTGCATCGACTGGAACAGCATCAGGTCGCCCGCCACGTGCTCGCGGATCAGGTCCAGCGCCAGCAACGGGTGCCGCAGATGGTAGAGCACGCCCATGAAGATCACGAGGTCGAACTTTTCACCGAGCGCACCGACGTCATAGACACTGAGCTTGGCGAACTCGATGTCGGCCTCGGCCACCTCGGCCGCGAACCGAGCCTGGTTCAGGTATTTGTCGTCGAAGTCGATCCCCAGCACGCGCTGGGCGCCACGGCGTTTCATCTCGATCGAGTAGAAGCCGGCATTGCAGCCGATATCGAGCACCGACTTGCCTGTCAGGTCGGCCGGAATGGCGTCCGCGAACTTGCGGAACTTCTGGTGCGGGTAGTCCCCGAGAAAATGGTTGGGGGCGGTCCGCACGCCGCCGATCTCGATGTTGTGGAACCAGGGGCCGAGCGCCTCGATGCGGCTCTGTATCTCGGCTGTCGATAGACCCATTTGCCGTTCTCCTAATCGATGACCTCGTTGAGGGTAATGAGCTTGCCGCCCCAGTCGCCGAGCACGACGGTGTTGATCGAGGCAGGACTGACCTCAAGCCGCGGCCAGGCATCGATCGGCAATCCCAGCACGTAGCTCACGGCCGATTTGATGATGTCGGCGTGGCTGACCAGCACCACCCGGCCGTCCGGATGCGCGGCCATGAGCCGCTCCATCAGCCCAAGCACCCGCCACTGCACGTCCAGCATGGATTCACCACCCGGTGTCCGGGCCAACGAGCGCACGCTGTTCCAGTTGCGCCAGCGCTGGTCCTGGTTCAGCACCTCCCAGGTGCCGCCGGACCATTCCCCGAAGTCGACCTCGTCGAGTTCCGGGGCGGTATGAACCGGCATCGGCTCGCGAGCGGCGACGATCGCTTGTGCTGTCTCCTGCGTCCGCTCGCGCGGGCTCGCATGGATGGCGTCGACCTGCTCGCGCCGCATGCGCTGGCCCAAGCGCTCCGCCTGCGCGCGTCCATCCACCCCCAGCCGTATGCCGGGGGTACGCCCGGCCAGAAACCCGCCGACATTGTCGTGCGCGGCATGGCGCACGAGGTAGAAAGTGGTCGTCACTCGGCCGCGGCTCCGAGCACCGCCTCATCGACACCGGCGATGAAGTCCTCGGTGCGGCGGCGGGCCACGTCATCGGTGAACTGCTGCGGCGGCGACTTCATGAAATAGCTGGACGGCCCGGTCAGGGCGCCGCCGATGCCGCGGTCGAGCGCCAGCTTGGCGCAGCGCACCGCATCGATCACCACGCCGGCCGAGTTGGGCGAGTCCCACACTTCGAGCTTCAATTCGGCATTGAGCGGCACGCCCCCGAAGGTGGTGCCCTCGACGCGGATATAGGCCCACTTGCGATCGGTCAGCCACGGCACATGGTCGCTCGGCCCCACATGAACATCGTCGGCCGCCAGCGGCACGTCGAACTGGCTGGTGACCGCCTGGGTCTTGGAGATCTTCTTGGACTCGAGCCGCTCGCGCTCCAGCATGTTGAGGAAGTCGGTGTTGCCACCGAAGTTCAGCTGGTAGG
>JAEZFJ010000047.1 GCA_023437755.1 Pseudomonadota bacterium | reverse complement strand
CTCCTTGTCGACGGCGATACCGGCTATGGCGAAGCGCTCAACGTGATGCACATGGTGCGCACCTTCGAGGAGGCCGGCGCCGGTGCGGTGCACCTCGAGGACCAGTTGCTGCCCAAGAAATGCGGGCACCTGAACGACAAGAAGCTCGCCGACGCCCATGACATGGCCGCCAAGGTCGCAGCGGCGGCCAGGGCGCGGCGGGATCTGGTGATCATTGCCCGCACCGACGCGGCGGCGAGCGAGGGCATCGACGGCGCCATCGCCCGGGCCAAGCTCTATGTCGAGGCGGGGGCGGATGCGATCTTCCCCGAGGCGCTGACGACGGTGGACATGTTCCGCGACTTCGCCAAGGCCATGCCGGGGGTGAAGCTCCTCGCTAACATGAGCGAGTTCGGACGCACGCCGTACCAGACGGCGAGCGAGTTCGAGGCGCTGGGCTATTCGATGGTCATCTGGCCGGTGTCGTCGCTGCGCGGCGCCAACAAGGCGCAGGAGAAGCTCAACGAGACCATCAAGCGCGACGGCGGCACCAAGGCGATGCTGGGCGAGATGCAGACACGCCAGGAGCTTTATGATGTGATCGGGCTGCACGACTACGAGGCGCTCGACGCTTCGATCGTCAGAACGGTCATCCCCGCCACGGAGTAGCGATGCCCATCACCGACACCGCCCAGCGGCACGAGGCCATCCTCGAACTCGCGCGCACGACGCAACGGGTGACGGTGGAGGAACTGGCGCCGCGGTTCGGGGTGTCGGTGCAGACCATTCGCAAGGATCTCAACACGCTGTGCGAGCAGCGGTTGTTGAGCCGGGTGCATGGCGGAGCCACCTTGCCGTCGGGCGTGGAGAACCTCGAATACGAGGCCCGGCGGCGCATTGCGGCAGCGGAGAAGGAAGCGATCGGCCGGGCGGCGGCGGCGCTGATCCCCAACGACTCCTCGCTGTTCATCAATATCGGCACCACCACCGAAGCGGTGGGCCAGGCACTGCTCGACCATTCCGGGCTGCTGATCGTCACCAACAACATCAATGTCGCCAACCGTATGCGGGTCTATCCGCGGTTCGAGGTGGTGATCGCCGGGGGCGTGGTCCGCCCCTCCGACGGCGGCATTGTGGGCGAGGCGGCGGCGGGGTTCTTCTCGCAGTTCAAGGTGGACTATGCGGTGATCGGCGCCTCGGCGCTGGATGAGGACGGGACGCTGCTCGACTACGACTATCGCGAGGTGAAGGTGGCGCAGGCGATCATCGCCAATGCGCGGCACGTGATCCTGGTGGCGGACGAAAGCAAATTCAGCCGCTCGGCACCTGTGCGGATCGCCAAGCTCGAACAAGTCGACACCTTCGTGACCGACCGCTGCCCGCACGAGATCCGGCACCGCTGCACTGCTGCCGGCGTGAGCCTGGTTGAAACTTCTGCCGGCGCTTAGGCCGGCGTTTACCAGCGTAGCAGGTCCTGCCCCGAAGTAATGCTCCCATAAGGCTGTGCGTCTAGGCTGCCCAACATGCTCCCAGAGGCGGGGGCGCGGACGACGGAATGAGCGGGTCGACGAGCAGACAGGACAGGAACCGCGCGACCTGGATGATCCCGGCGCTGATTGCGCTGGTGCTGCTGGTGGCAGGCGCCGTTGCCATCGAGCGCCAGAGTGCGAGCTTGGCCGAAGAACGCGCGCGGACGGCGGTGCTGGCCGAGCTGTCGCTGGTACGGGCCAAGCTCGAAGGCAATATCAACGCCAATATCCAGCTGGTCCGGGGGTTGGTCGCCACCATCTCGACCGAGCCGGACATGGACCAGGAGCGTTTCGCCGAACTGGCGAAGAACCTGTTCTCCGAGCAAACACAATTGCGCAGCGTCGCTGCTGCACCGGATCTGGTGGTGCAGATGACCTATCCGCTCATCGGCAACGAGCGCGCCATCGGCCTGGACTACCGCCAAAACGAGGCGCAACGCGAGGCCGTGCTGAAGGCGCGGAATACGGGCCGGCTGATGATGGCAGGCCCGGTGGATCTTGTGCAGGGCGGAACCGGGTTCATCGGACGCTTTCCGGTGTTTGCCGACAGCCCCGGCGGCGACCGGTTCTGGGGCGTCATTTCCGCCGTGGTCGATGCGGACCGCCTCTATCTCGACAGCGGGCTTTCCGATCGCGGGCTGTCGCTGGAAATCTCCATCGCCGGACGGGACGCCAGCGGGGAACCGAGTGCCCGGTTCTTTGGTCCGGACCTCAGTGAGCAAAGCCCGGTCATCACGCAGGTCCTGCTGCCGTCCGGCAGCTGGGTGATGTCGGCGGTGCCGAAGGGCGGCTGGGAAGCTGCGGACTCGGGACAGTGGGTAGTGCGGCTGGCGCTGATCGTCGGTGGCGTCTTCGTGCTGGTGCCGATGGTGATGATCATCCGGCTGATGCTGGAGCGGCAGAACCACATCCGCGAACTCAAGGCGCGCGAAGTGGACCTGGAACGGGTAACCCGGCGGCTTGGCCTGGCACTCGCCACCTCGCGGGTGGGCGTCTGGGAGATGGACACCATTACGCGGGAGCTGGTCTGGGACGATCGCATGAACCAGCTCTATGGGCTGCCTGCCGACGGAGGCGCTCGCCACTACCACGACTGGCGCGACGCACTGCACCCGGACGACCGGCGCACTGCAGAACACGATTTCGCCGAAGGCATTCAGACCGGGCTCTATCAATCCACCTTCAGGACGCTGCACCCGGACGGCACCGTCTGCCACGTTCGCAGCATGGGGGCCGTGTACGCGGATGCCGACAGCAACCCCAAGATCCTTGGCGTCAACTGGGATGTCACCAAGGATGTACTTTTGAACGAAGACCTCCGCCGCGCCAAGGCGCTGACCGAGGCCCACAACCGCGAACTCGAGGCGGCACGCAGCCGCATCGAACACAACTCGCTGCACGACAGCCTGACCGGGCTGCCGAACCGGCGCTACCTGGACGAAACCCTGCGCCGCCATGCCGAACACGGTTACGGCGGCTGCGGGAGCATGGCGCTGCTCCATATCGATCTCGACCGCTTCAAGCAGATCAACGACACCCTTGGCCATGCGGCCGGCGACGCCATGCTGGTCCATGCCAGCGCCGTGCTGCGCGCCAACTGCGGTGAAGCCGACTTCGTGGCCCGCGTCGGCGGGGACGAATTCGTCGTGCTCTGCCCGGCCGGTCCCGACGATGACTACATTGCCGGACTCGCGGAGCGGATCGTCCAGCAGATGCGCGAGCCGGTGAGCTATGAGGGCCATGAATGCCGGTTCGGGGTTTCGATCGGGATTGCCGTGGGCCGGGTGCTGCCGGTGGATGCCAAGCAATTGCTGATCAACGCCGACATCGCCCTTTATCGCGCCAAGCGGCGGGGCCGGAACCGCTACGAGTTCTTCTCCGATGCCCTGCAGGCCGACGTGATCAACACCAAGCGCGTGGCCGACGAGATCCTGAAGGGCCTCGAACGCAACGAGTTCGTTGCCTGGTTCCAGCCGCAGTTTGCCGCCGGCACGCTGGACCTGGTGGGCGTCGAGGCACTGGTGCGCTGGCAGCACCCGACCGAAGGCATCAAGGCCCCCGCCAGCTTCATGCCGGTGGCCGAAGAACTCAACGTCGTTGCCGCGATCGACTCGCTGGTCCTTGAGCAGACCCTGGCCGCGTTGCGGCATTGGGAGAGCGTCGGCCTCACGGTCCCGCGGGCGTCGGTGAACGTGTCGCTGCGGCGGTTGAGCGACGAAGGCCTCATCGAGTCCCTGCGCAAGCACGACATCGCTCCGGGCAGGATCGCCTTCGAACTGGTGGAATCGATCTATCTGGACGAGGGCGACGGTGTGGTGGCGTGGACCATCGACCAGCTCAAGGAACTCGGCATCGACATCGAGATCGACGATTTCTGCACCGGCTATGCTTCGATCGTGTCGCTGCAAAAGCTCAGGCCCGACCGGTTGAAGATCGACCGGCAACTGGTCGACCCGATCCTAACCGATCCGGCACAGCGGCGGCTGCTGGCCTCCATCGTCGATATCGGCAAGGCGATGGACATCGAGTTGGTCGCCGAGGGGGTGGAGACGCTCGCCCATGCCAGCATCCTGACCGAGCTCGGCGTCGACATCCTGCAGGGCTATGCCTTCGCGCGACCGCTAAGCCCGGACCAGTTCGAAACCTTCCTGACGACGCAAGCCTGGCGCGCCGCCTGAGGGTTGCGTTCACCACGGCGGCTCTGGCAATGATCCCCGACGAGTGCGGGAGGGATCATGACTAGTGCACACAGGTTCGGGCTCGGCGTGATCGGCGCCGGCATGGGGGCGAAGCCGCATGGGCTGGCGCTTCAGTCGCTGAGCGACCAGATCAAGGTCACCGGCGTCTACCGTCGCGACCGCGAGCAACTCGCCCGCTTCTGCGAGACCTATGGCCTGCCCGCTGCAGACAGCGTCGAGGCCATCCTGGCCGATCACGTCACCGAGGCCGTGCTGGTGCTCACCCCGCCGAATGCCCGCGAGGAGATCATTGCGGCGGCAGCCAGAGCGGGCAAGGCCGTGCTGATGGAGAAGCCGATCGAACGTTCTCTCGCAGCGGCGGAACGCATCGTTGCCCTGTGCGAGGCCGCGGGCGTGAAGCACGGCGTGATGTTCCAGCACCGGTTCCGCCGGGCTTCAAAGCTGCTGGGCGAAGCGGTCAGGGAGGGACGGTTTGGCGCCCTCGCCGCAGTGCATCTGGTCGTGCCGTGGTGGCGGCCGCAGCAGGGCTATTATGATCAGCCGGGCCGTGGGACGCTGGCGCAGGATGGTAGCGGCGTGCTGATCACCCAGGCCATCCACTCGCTCGACCTGATGC
>JAEZFJ010000031.1 GCA_023437755.1 Pseudomonadota bacterium | reverse complement strand
TTTCGACCGATCGTCGCTCCTTCATCGTGGCCGCCACGCCCGGCCATGAGCAATATACCCGCAACATGGCGACCGGCGCCTCGACCGCCGACCTGGCGCTGGTGCTGGTGGATGCCCGCAAGGGGCTGCTGACCCAGACCCGGCGCCACACCTTCATCCTGTCACTCCTGGGCGTGAAGCACGTGGTGCTGGTGGTCAACAAGATCGACCTCGTCGGCTACGACCAGGCGGTGTTCGACCGCATCGAGGCCGAGTACCGCGCCCTCGCCGAGCCGCTCGGTTTCTCCACCCTGCACGCGGTGCCGGTCTCCGCCCTGCGCGGCGACAACATCCTGGCGCACAGCACCAACATGGTCTGGTTCACCGGCACGCCGCTGGTGCCGTACCTCGAGACCATCGTGGTGGACGAGGACCGTACCGGGTTGCCGTTCCGCTTGCCGGTCCAGTGGGTGAACCGCCCCAATCTCGATTTCCGTGGCTTCTCCGGCACGGTTGCCTCCGGCACAGTCGCCGTGGGCGACGAGGTGCTGGTCGCCGCTTCACGCAAGCCGGCGGTGGTGAAGCGCATCGTCACCATGGATGGCGATCTGCCGCGTGCCGTGGCCGGGCAGGCGGTGACGCTGGTGCTCGATCGTGAGCTCGACATTTCCCGCGGCGACGTGCTGGCGCGTCCCGGCGAGACGCCGGACTGTTCCAACCAGTTCCAGGCGCGCCTCGTGTGGATGAACGAGGGGCCCGCCTTCGCCGGGCGCTCCTATCTCCTCAAGGCCGGCACGCAACTGGTGCCGGCGACCATCACCGACATCAAGTTCCGCACCAACGTCAACACGCTGGAGCAGGCGCCGGCAACCAAGCTCGACCTCAACGAGGTGGCAACCGTCACCCTCGCCACTGACAAGCCGGTCGCCTTCGACCCCTATTCGCGCAATCGCCTCACCGGCGGGTTCATCCTGATCGACCGCGTTTCCAACGCGACGCTTGGGGCCGGCACCATCGAGTTCGGCCTCCGCCGGGCGCAGAACCTGACCTACCAAAGCTTCGACGTGAACCGGCAGGTGCGCGCCGAACTCAAGGGGCAGACGCCGCGAATCGTCTGGTTCACCGGCCTCTCGGGGTCCGGGAAATCCTCGGTCGCGAACCTGCTGGAAAAGCGCCTCACCGCCGAGGGGCGTCACGCCTATATCCTCGATGGGGACAATGTCCGGCACGGGCTCAACAAGGACCTCGGCTTCACCGAAGCGGCGCGGGTGGAAAACATCCGCCGTGTCGCCGAAGTCGCCCGGCTGATGGCCGATGCGGGCCTGATCGTGCTGGTGTCGTTCATCTCCCCGTTCGAAAAGGAGCGGCGCCTCGCCCGCGAGATCGCCGGCGACATCGACTTCACCGAGGTCTATGTCGACACCCCGCTTGAAGTCTGCGAGGCCCGCGACCCCAAGGGGCTCTACAAGCGCGCCAGGGCAGGGGAGATCAAGAACTTCACCGGCATCGACTCCCCGTTCGAACCCCCGAGCAACCCCGACGTGGTGCTGCATGGCGCCGAGGCGGAGCCAGTGGACCTGGCGGATGTTCTGTACCGGCGGCTGGGGCTGGGCGGGTAGCTGCTGGTCAGGCCTGGCAGCTTCGACATGAACACAGCGAGAGTACCCGTTACGCTGCAACTCTGAACGCTTCCGTTCCGTATGGTTGCATGAAGGCCTGGAGAAGACTGTCCCTGGGGGTCAGGCTTGGTGCTAGTGTGCCGATCTCGGGTGGCGTGGGGGTAGGGTCAGGGTGGTCAGCGTGCGATCGGTACAGTCGAGCGCTTCGTCAGGGGATGGCGCCCGGTTGATCCTGGCGGGGGGCGGGCTTGCGGCGGCGCTTATCGCGCGGCGGCTCAGCCTCGATTCGAGCGACAGCATTCTGATTCTCGAGTCCGCTCCAGAACCGTTCGGGGAGCACACATGGTCCTTCCACCTGGCTGATGTCGGCGCCGACGATCTTGCCTGGCTGGCGCCGATGGTGGCGCACCGATGGCCGGGACAGTCGGTTCGTTTTCGGGACTACCGGCGTGAATTGTCCTCCGGCTATGCCACCCTGACATCGGCCTCGGTTCGCGAGGCCATGGCACAACTGGGCAATGTCGAGGTCCGGTGCGGTGCACGCGTGGAGTCGGTGGGTGCCGACCATGTTTCGCTGAGTGATGGGGAGACTCTGAACGCAGATTGCGTGATCGACGCGAGAGGGTACCGGTCCAGCACGGCGCTCGTGCTTGGCTATCAGAAGTTCGTCGGTCTCGAAGTGGAAACGGCCGCTCCGCACGGCGTCCATAATCCGGTGATCATGGACGCCTCGGTCGACCAGCATGACGGCTATCGCTTCGTCTATCTGCTGCCTTTCTCGGAGAACCGCGTCCTGATCGAAGATACGCGCTATGCCGATGGCGAGGCGCTGGACGAAGCGGTGCTCGAGCGCGACATCCACGACTACGCCCACGCGCAGGGCTGGAGCATTTCCCGCGTGCTCCGCCGCGAGCGTGGGGTGTTGCCGATCTCGCTTGCTCATGATGCCGCCCGGTTCTGGGCAGAAGTGCCGCCGGACGTGCCGCAGGCCGGGATGCGGGCAGGGCTGTTCCACCCGACCACCGGCTATAGCCTGCCCGAGGCGGTTCGGCTTGCCAATCTGGTGGCGCAGGCCTGGCCGGTCGGCAGCGCCGAACTGGCCGGAAAGATACGGGAGCACGCTTTGCGCAGGCATCGCGAGCAACGCTTCTACAGGCTGCTCAACCGCATGCTGTTTCTCGCCGCGGTCCCGAGCCAGCGGCACCTCGTGCTGCAGCGTTTCTACCGGTTACCGGAGCCGCTGATCGAGCGGTTCTACGCCGGGCGCACCAGTCCGACCGACATGGCCCGCATTCTGGTGGGTAAGCCGCCCGTTCCTGTTCATCGCGCGCTGGCCTGCCTGCGCGAAGCCCCCCTTCTTACCCCGGAGAAATCGTGACCAAGACCGCAGCTGTGATCGGCGCTGGGTTCGGGGGACTGGCCCTGGCCATCCGCCTGCAAAGCGCCGGCATCCAGACCACCGTGTTCGAGAAGCGGGACAAGCCCGGCGGCCGCGCCTATGTCTACCATGACGACGGCTTCACTTTCGATGCCGGCCCAACGGTGATCACCGATCCGGACTGCCTGGAGCAGCTCTGGACGCTGTCGGGCCGGCGCATGTCGGACTATGTGACACTGCTGCCCGTGTCGCCCTTCTACCAGCTGTGCTGGGAGGACGGGTATCGCTTCGACTATGCCGACGACCAGGATCGGCTCGACCAGCTGATCGCGGCCTAGTCACCCGAGGTCGTGGAGGGATACCGGCGCTTCCTCGCCTATTCGTACGATCTCTACCGCGAGGGCTACGAAAAGCTCGGGACGGTGCCATTCCTCAACTTCGGCTCCATGATCAAGGCGGCGCCGCAACTGGTGCGGCTCGAGAGCCACCGCAGCGTCTATTCCAAGGTCAGCCAGTTCATCAAGGACGAGCACCTCAGGCAGGCGTTCAGCTTCCATACCCTGCTGGTCGGCGGAAACCCCTTCGAGACCTCGTCCATCTACGGCCTGATCCATGCTCTCGAACGCAAAGGCGGCGTGTGGTTTGCCAAGGGCGGTACGGGCGCGCTGGTCGCCGGCATGGTGCGCCTGCTGGAGGACCTCGGCGGCACGCTCGAGGTGAATGCCGAGATCGATGAGATAGACACATCGGGCACCGCCGCGACAGGGCTACAGCTAAAGGACGGGCGGCGCTACAGGTTCGACCAGATCGCCTCGAACGCCGATGTGGTCCATACGTATCGCCATCTCCTGCGCGGTACGGAACGCGGCCGGAAGAATGGCAAGGCACTGGCGAAGAAGCGTCATTCTATGTCGCTGTTCGTCATCTACTTCGGGCTCAAGACGACTCGCCCCGAACTGAAGCACCACATGGTGCTGTTCGGCCCGCGCTATCGCGCGCTGATAGCGGAAATCTTCAAGTCCGACGGCCTGGCCGACGACTTTTCCCTCTATCTGCACGCGCCCTCCGTGACCGACGACAGCCTCGCTCCTCCGGGTCACAGCGCCTATTACGTGCTGTCACCTGTGCCCCATCTCGGCACTGCGGACATCGACTGGGCGGTGGCCGGGCCGAAGTACCGCGACCGCATCCTCCAATACCTCAATGACCGCTACATTCCCGGCCTGCTGGATGACCTCGTCACCGTCCGCCATTTCACGCCATTCGATTTCCGCGATGAGTTGAATGCTCATGTCGGTTCGGCCTTTTCCATCGAGCCGATCCTGACTCAAAGCGCCTGGTTCCGGCCCCACAACCGCGATGACGTGATACCCAATCTCTACATCGTGGGAGCCGGTACTCACCCGGGGGCAGGTATTCCGGGTGTGGTCGGCTCGGCGAAGGCGACAGCGGGCCTGATGATCGCGGACGCAAAGGCATGACAGACGCCGTCGTCGACCAGAGCGAGCAGGCGATCGCCCAAGGTTCTCAGAGCTTTGCCGCGGCGGCACGCCTCTTCGACCGGCAAACGCGCGACGACGCGGTGATGCTCTACGCCTGGTGCCGCCATTGCGATGACGTCATCGATGGTCAGACGCTGGGCCACGCGCAGCAGGCCGACTTCCGCAGCGGGCAGCAGGAACGGCTAGACGAGCTCCGCGAGCAAACCGCCCGGGCGCTGAATGGAGATGCCGGTGAGGACTACATCTTCGCCGCGCTGCAGCGGGTGGTCGCTCGGCACGATATCCCGCACCGGCACCCGCAGGAACTGCTGGCCGGTTTCGAGATGGATGTTGCCGGGCGCCGCTACGAGACGATCGATGATACGCTCGAGTATTGCTACCACGTTGCCGGCGTGGTGGGCGTGATGATGGCGATGATCATGGGCGCGCGCGACCCGCTGGTCCTGGACCGCGCCAGCGACCTGGGTCTCGCTTTCCAGCTTACCAATATCGCCCGGGACGTGGTTGAGGATGCGCGGGCCGGGCGCACCTATCTGCCCGGCGAACTGCTGCAGCGCCACGGAATCGGGGCGATCGATCCAGATGATCGCGACCAGTGGCCGCGACTTCACTCCGCAGCGCTGGAACTGCTGACCCTCGCCGACCGGTACTATGCCTCGGCGTACGCCGGGCTCTCGGCCTTGCCGCCCCGGTCCGCCTGGGCCATTGCGGCGGCCCGGCGGGTGTACCGTGCGATCGGCACCAAGCTGCGGCAGGGTGGGGCCGGCGCCTGGGAGGCGCGGGTATCGACAACCCGGAGCGAGAAGCTGGCGTTGCTGTCCTTGTCCCTGGGTGACGTGGCTAGGACCCGCCTTTCCCG
This sequence comes from Pseudomonadota bacterium, assembly GCA_023437755.1. GTDB lineage: Bacteria > Pseudomonadota > Alphaproteobacteria > Rhizobiales > Devosiaceae > Devosia. Next base: position 15,302 of record JAEZFJ010000031.1, on the reverse strand, counting down.
GACAGCCGAGCCGCGAACCAACCTCTGGCAGCGCCCGCGCTAGTTCACGGTAGGCCGGTCTTCGTCCTTCAGGGCTTCCGGATCATACGGGCGCTGGTTCTCGTGAAGCTGCTTGACCAGCTTCTCCACGGACTGGGCATAGACAAAGCCGAAGGACACGCAGCCGTCCTTTCCCTGCACGGCGTGATGCAGGCGATGCGCCTGATACACCCGCTTCAAGTACCCTTTCCGCGGTACGTACTTGAAGGGCCACCGCTGGTGCACCAGCCCATCGTGGAAGAAGAAGTACAGCACGCCGTAGAAGGTTACGCCCAGTGCGATCCAGGTGAGCGGCCACCACACGAAGTGGCCGCGCGCGAACAGCGCGATCGCCACGCCTGCGAACACCACGGCGTAGAGGTCATTCTTTTCGAGCGCATCGTCATGCGGCTCATGGTGGGACTTGTGCCAGTTCCACCCCCAGCCGTGCATGATGTGCTTGTGAGACCAGGCGGCGAACCATTCCATGAAGGCCACCGTGCCGACCACCATGAGAGTGGGAACAAGAAAGTGCAAAATGGTGTCCATGTGAACCCTCCAGGTTCCGAGGTCTTCAGCCGCGCCTTGCCGCGGTGGCCCTTACGATAACCGCAGCCGCAGCCGCGACACGATCAACGCCAGCAGCACGCCTCCCGCCCCAACCAGGACCAGGCAGGCCAGTGGCATCAGGAGCATCGAGAGCCCATCCTCGCGCCACAGCGCGCCATGATAGGCCTCGATGGCCCAAGCATTGGGTGTGTACCAGCCGATATCCTGCATCCATGGCGGCATCATGAAGCGTGGCACCATGGAGCCGCCAACGGCCGAGCAGACCAGGACCACGAAGGTCGAGATGGTCTGGGCCTGCTGCTTGGTGGTGCAGGCCGATGCCACCGCCAGCCCGAGCCCTGCCGCGGCGGTGGACGCCGCCAGCGTGGTGAGCAACCACGGACCGAGTCGGGCCAGGACGCTGACACCATAAACCAGCGCGGCCACCAGGAAGATCAGGCTGACCTGCACTACCCCTTGCACGATGAGGAACAGGAACTTGCCGATAACGGCGACATCGGTTCCGGACGGTCCAACCGCCAGGCGGTCGAGAATGCCGGCATGACGTTCCTCGATCAACGTTGCCGCTCCCTGCATACCCGAGAACAGCAGGAACAGAATGGCAATCGCGCCAGCGTAGTAGGTAACGGTTACGCCTGCTCCGCCGGCGATGCCGACAACCTGACGCTCGACGAGGTCGCGCCTGCCAGTCTCCTCGCGGCGGTCGGCTGCGGCAAGAGAGTCCAGCCCCGCCGCAAGTTGCGCTGCCTGGAGCGGTGTAAACCCGCCCACGAGGTCCTCGATCAGTGGAGCAGTCCGGGCCAGGCCGACATCCGGGAGGTTTTGGCCCAGTATCCGCTGAACCTGCCCGGTCAATATGGCACCCGCGACGGCCTTGCCGGGATCAACAAGGACGCGGAGCGGGGTCGGGTCTGCGCTGAGATCGCCCTCGATAAACAGTCCGACGTCTGCCTCGCCGCCGGACACCAGTTGCGCGATGTCCCCCGCCGACCTCCTCCCTGAAAGGAGCAGCAGCGAGTCCTCGCCGCGCAGGGCACTTTCGAGCCGGTCAGCGACCGGGCCAGGCTCCGCCACTCCGAAGGCGACCCTCAGGCGCATTTCGTCTCCACTGATGCCCAGGAATATGGCCGCAAAGATCATGAAGATCATCGGCGGGAGCACGAACGCCATCGCCAGGGCGCCTCGGTCCCGGATGACGCCAAGTGCCATCGCCCGCAGCATTGCAAGGATCACGCCGCACGCTCCGGTTGGCGGGAAAGCTCGACGAAGAGGTTCTCCAATCCCGGCTCGCGAAGCCTTATCTCACGGGTTTCGACCCCCAGCCTGGCGAGGGCGGGTTGCAGTTGCTCTACCGACTGCTCGCCAATGGGCGCCATCATCATCCAGGTGAGGCCTGCATTGATCGCCGTGAAGCCTGCTTTGTTGAGAGCGGATGCGTGGCCGGTCGAGGCTGGCTGCCGCAGTTCGAGCACGATCTGTTTCTTGCCCCGGAACGCATTGTCCACAAGTTGCCGCGGTGCGCCTTGCGGGGCTATCGCACCATGGCGGAGAAATCCGACCTTCGTGCATAGCGTATCCGCCTGATCCAGGTCATGAGTCGCCAGCAGAATTCCCATGCCGGCATGACTCAACTGCACTATTGCCTCGTGGATGCCGTTCCGCGCGTCCAGCGCAATGCCAACGGTGGGTTCGTCCAGGATCAGCAGCGTCGGCCGGTGCAGAATCGCCGCAGCGATGTTGACCCGGCGCTTCCACCCGCCGGAGAGGATCTCCACACGATCGTCCAACCGGTCGGCCAAATCCGTGGCGTCGCAGGCCCAACCGACGGCCCCCCGGCTTTCCCTAGCGGAAAGTCCGGAGAGCCGCGCGAAGACCTCAAGATTCTCCCGGATGGTCAGGTGCGGATACAGAGCCAGTTCCTGCGGCACCAGGCCGATATGCCTGACGCTGGAGCGTCCGGACTTGCCCGCAATGGTGACGGATCCTGCGCGCGGGCGTACCCGACCACAGATGGTTCGGATCAGGGTCGTCTTGCCGGCGCCATTGGGGCCAAGCAGCCCATAGATGTCACCCGCACCGACGGTCAGGTCTAGCCCCTTCAGTACCGGGCGGTCGCCGTAGCGGACAAAGAGCCCCTCGACCATCAGTGGCAGCGACTCGACGGTCATTCGGGTCCGATCTTGGCGCGCAGATACGTGTCCATCACCGCCTGTATTGGGGCCATCGACACACCGCTGTCCAAAAGTGCACCCTCGGCCACCCGCAGATGTTCGTGACATGTCATCCGGGCCCGGCGCGCTCCGAACAACGAAACCAGCGTGGCTTTGTCACCGTCCTTGAGGGTGTCCTTGCCGATCTCGGCAGAGTTGGTCGTACGGTCCAGCAGATCGTCCGCGGTCTGAAACGCCAGGCCGAGGTGACGGGCGAAGCGACGCACATGCTCGACACCGGCATCCGGCATGTCGCGCAGGATCGCTCCCATCTCCGCCGCGGCAACAAAAAGACTGCCGGTCTTGAGCCAGTTGAGGTTTTCGATCTGCTCGTGGTCCACAAGCGTGTCGCGGGCGTTGAGGTCGATCTCCTGACCCGCGACAAGGCCCTGGTGGCCCGAAGCGGTGGCCAGCACGGACGCCAGGCGGGCGCGGGTTGCCGGCGCCACTTCCGGCAGTTCGGCGATGATGCCGAATGCGCGGGTGAGAAGCCCGATGGCGGCCAGGATCGCCGTGGCCTGACCGAACGCCTTGTGTGTTGTCGGGCGTTGACGCCTCAGGTCTGCATCGTCCATGCAAGGGAGATCATCCAGGATCAAGGATGCCGTGTGCACCATTTCCACCGCCGCTCCCAGGCTCAAGGCCGCCTCTGCGAAGCGATGGTCCGGCTCGCTGATCAGGTAGAGCAGGATTGGCCGCAGGCGCTTGCTGGGAGCCAGCAGCGCATGGTTCATGGCATTTTTCAGATTGGCAGGCGTGGAGCCGGTATCGAGAAGCTCCACGAGCTTTGCCTCGAGGCGCGCCCGGATCGTCGCAACGTCATGTACCCGGCCGGTGCCGCTGCTGAATTCGATGCTGGTCAGGCTCACGATACGGCCTCCGATCGGCTCGATATTTCACAGTGAAGCAGAAACTTGCGGTGGGTGTAAGCACGTACTTTGTTTCCGAGGCAGCAATTTCCGCGTGCCTTGTCGAGACTATGTCGGCAGTTTGAACAGTCGAGAGGGGGCATCATTGACCATCAACCGGAAAAACGAGCATCTCGACGTGGTGCTGAAGGGACAGGCAAGATCGTCTGTCCGTACGGGATTCGATGAGATTGTCTTCGAACATGCGGCCCTCCCTGAGATCGATATGGATACGATCGATCTGGGGACAAAGTTTCTCGGCAAACGGATCAATGCGCCGCTGCTCGTTAGTTCCATGACCGGCGGACCGGCACGTGCCGCCGACATCAACCTTCACCTCGCAACTGCCTGTGAGGCAGCAGGAATTCCGCTCGCGGTGGGATCGCAGCGGGTGGCCATTGAAAACGAAGGCAGTGCGGGCCTGGGACTGGAACTGCGCCGGTATGCCCCGACCATTCCGTTGCTGGCCAACTTCGGCGCGGCACAGCTCAACAAGGGGTTCGGGATCGACCAGGCGCGCCGCGCTGTCGAGATGATCGGTGCCGACGCGCTGATCATCCATCTCAATCCGCTGCAGGAGGCGGTGCAACCGGAAGGCGACCACGACTGGCGGGGCCTGCTGGACGCGATCGCGCTGTTGGCGAGGGACTTGCCGGCACCGGTGGTGGTGAAAGAAGTCGGCTCGGGAATCTCCGGACACCAGGCCCGCCGACTTGCGGACGCCGGCGTTTCCGTGATCGACGTCGCCGGCGCGGGTGGCACCAGCTGGGCGGCCGTGGAGGCAGAGCGGGCGCAATCGCCCCGCCAGGCGGCGATCGCGCGGGCCTTCGTTGGCTGGGGGCAGCCGACGGCCGCGGCTATCGCCGAGGTGCGCGCGGCTTGTCCGGACGTGACCATGATCGGATCAGGCGGGGTCAGAGACGGAGTGGATGTTGCCAAGGCCATCCGGCTGGGCGCTGATCTGGTCGGTCAGGCCGCGGGGATCCTTGATGCAGCAACCCTGTCGGCAGAAGCTGTCGAGGAGCACCTGGCAACGGTGATCGGCCAGTTGCGCGTGGCGTGCTTTTGCACCGGCTCGATCGACCTCGCCGCCCTGCGGCACGCGCGGCTCCAAGGCGATGTGGGGTAACAGGGCTCCATCAAGTTGGTGTCTGCGTGGTGGTCTCGAGATGACGGGCGAGCAGGGCCGCTCCCAGCGCCACAGCGGCAGAGGCCAGCATCACGAGCAACAGTCCAGACCGCACATTCTCCTCGGTGAGGACGGCACCCGCGACCGCTGCCACGATGGAGGCCCCTGCGACCGTAATTGCACCGGCCAGACCAGCGGCACTTCCCATGTGTGTCGAGCGAACCGAGATCGCCCCCGCGTTGGCGCCTGGTTGCGTGAGGCCGTTGGACACGCCGACAAACAGGCAGGGCCCGAACAGGGCCAGGACGTGACCGACACCGGCCGCATACAGGATGAGGCCAAACGAAAGACCGGCGCAGGCGACGATCCGTCCCGCAACCACAATTCGGGTCACCGGCAACCTGCTGGCGAGCCGCCCCGCCAGAAAGCTGCCAACCATGAAGCCGCCTGTGATCGAGCCCATGTAAAGACCAAGCATTGCCGGCGACAGATCGAAGACCGAGGCAGCAAGCGGGGCACCTGCAAGGAAGGCGTAGAAGGCACCGACCGAGAAGGCCATGCAGACGCAATACGCCCAGAAGCGCTTCGAGCCGAGGAGTTCAGGATAAGCCCGATACTGTTCGGCTATGGTGTTCGACGGTGAGCGGTTCGTCTCGTTCAGATCGGTCCAGCACAAGACCAGAACCGCGGCCCCGAGGAATGCCAGGACGTAGAAGCTGGCTCTCCAACCGAACGCCTGATCCAGCAGTCCACCAATGGTTGGCCCGAGCATGGGCGCTATGGCCCAGGCCATGGCCAAATAGCCAAACTGGCCTGCTGCCTGCTCCCTGCTGGTGGTGTCGCGGATCGCCGCAAGCGAGACTGCATATGTGGGGGCGATTATTGCCTGGACCATCCGGAAGGCGAGGAAGGCCCAGGCACTGGGCGCCAGGGCGCAGCCGATCGTCGCCACAATAAAGATCGCCAGCGCCAAAAGGATCACCGGGCGGCGCCCGAACCGGTCGGAAAGCGGGCCGACAACCAGTTGGAGGCATGCCGATACCCCAGCGTAAGCCGCGAGGGAAAGCCCCATCATTCCGTAGGCGACATCGAACTCGGCCGCTATGCCCGGAAGCGACGGAAGGAAGAAGTTGATCGGCAGAATGGCGAGCGCCGACAACAGGATCAGCGTCGAAAGGCGAGGTTTGGCTGAAGCAGCTTGCACGATGATGACCGGTGGCTTTGACGAGTGGATGGGCAATAAAAAAGCCCCGCCTGGGGGCTGATTTTACCGCGCATGGGAGCTTTCGCCTGGCAGCTACGCTGCCGTGCCCATGCGCCCACGTACCACAAAGAAACCGATGCCGAGGATCATGCGACAAGTGTTAGGTCCGAACCTGCGCCTGGTCAACGTGGCTTCCGTCTCCAGCTACAGCAACCGCTAACCAGATCACACCCCGGTCTGCGCCGCGAAGGCCTCGTCGACGTCGCTCAGCGTCTTCATCAACAGGCCCTGGAAGATGGGCTCGCGTTCATCTTGGTGTGGGACGATTTCGGGGAGGCCGTTGACCTGACAGACCAGGGTGTTGTCGAGCGCAGCCATGATCTCGCCGCGCATCAGCGCGAAGGCGCGGGCGCCCGGGCCGAGGATGAGCACGTGGCTGGGATCGAACACCGCCATCATGCGGCCAAGGCCGTAGCCAATGGCGCGGCCGGCGAGGTGAAAGGCGTGAGTGGCGGCGCGGTCGCCGCGTTCGGCTCGCACCACCAGTCCGGCATATTGCTCCGGTGGTACCGAGGCTGCGGGCAGGGCGGTCTCGGGGACGGAGTAGGCGGCGCGCAGCACGCCGTAGTCGGCGGCATAGGCCTCGATGCAGCCGCGCTGGCCGCAGCGGCAGAGGGCGCCGTTGGGGATGTGGTTCATGTGCCCGAACTCGGTGGCGCCCTCGTCTCCGCGGCCGAGGATCTGCCCGCGCGCGGTGATGCCCATGGCAACGGTGGAGCCGACGAAGACGGTGGCGACGCTGGCGTCGCGCAGGTTTGGGTCGAGCCAGCGGGCGCCTTCGGCGAGAAGCCGGCCGCGCTTGTAGAGGCTGACCGGTAACTTCAGTATTTCGGATAGCTCGCGGGCGAAGGGCTTTCCAGCGAGGTGCGCGATGGGCGACCATTTCAGCCCATGTGCGTCCCGGTCGAGGATGCCCTGGACGGAAATGGCGACGTGCCGCAGGCGTGCCATCTGGGCGGGGTTGCGCAGGTGCAACTGCTGCAGCCGCTCGCCGAGCGCGGTGGTGACCTCGTTCTCCCCGAAGGTCGTCGGCGTCACGGGCGCTTCGATCCGGTCCACCAGAACGCCGCCGTAATCCACCAGCGACACGCGGATGCGATTGACGTCGATCTCGATCAGCACCGCCGAGGCGGCACGGCGGTCGAAGCCGACCTGTGTCGCGGGGCGGCCGCGGCCGCGGGCCTCGGCCTTGTCGTCGGGCAGTTCGAGGATGAGCTTCTGGGCGATCAGGTCGCTGGAGATGGCGCTGATGCTGGCGTGGCTGAGCCCGGTGGCACCGGCCAGTGCCGTGCGCGAGAGCGCGTCCTGCTGCCGCAAGGCAGCAAGCACCAGTGCCCGGTTCTGACGCCGGACGCTATCGCTATCGCTGACGGTACGCGACAAACAGCCCCTCCTCCCCCGGCGGCAAGAGACACCATCCGGAGCGGCTCGTGCAACGGATTTCCTTCGAGCCCCGAAATTGACGTTGACTCGTTCGCCGCGACTATGCCAGACCTTTTTTCGAGCAGTGAAATTAATGCTCAGGGCGCCGGTGGAGCGTGCGCCCGGCTGGGTCATCCACCGGCAAACAGGCGGCAGGTCTCCTGCTGCCCATGGGAGGACAGAATGAAGAAGTTCGCATTGGCCTTGCTGGCCACGACGGCGCTTGCCGCCAGCACGGGTGCCGTGTTCGCGCAGGACGGCGTCACCATCGGCGTTTCCTGGAACAACTTCCAGGAAGAGCGCTGGAAAACCGACGAAGCCGCGATCCGGGCCGTCCTGGAAGAAGCCGGCGCCACCTACATCTCCGCCGACGCCCAGTCGTCCGCATCCAAGCAGCTCACCGACATCGAGTCGCTGATCAGCCAGGGGGCCGATGCGCTGATCATCCTGGCGCAGGACAGCGACGCCATCGGCCCCGCCGTTGCCGCGGCCGTGGCGGAAGGCATTCCGGTGGTCGGCTATGACCGGCTGATCGAGAACCCGGACGCCTTCTACCTGACCTTCGACAACAAGGAAGTGGGCCGCATGCAGGCTCGCGGCGTGTTCGAAGTGCAGCCGGAAGGCAACTACGTCTTCATCAAGGGCAACTCGGCCGACCCGAACGCCGACTTCCTGTTCGAAGGCCAGATGGAAGTGCTGCAGGAGGCGATCGACTCCGGCGCCATCGTCAATGTCGGCGAGGCCTATACCGAGAACTGGAACCCGGAAGTCGCGCAGGCGAACATGGAGCAGTTCCTGACCGCCAACAACAACGAGGTCGACGCCGTGGTCGCCTCCAATGACGGCACTGCCGGTGGCGCCATCGCTGCGCTCTCCGCCCAGGGCCTTGCCGGCTCGGTGCCGGTGTCGGGCCAGGACGGCGACCATGCCGCACTCAACCGCATCGCCCTTGGCACGCAGACCGTGTCGGTCTGGAAGGATGCCCGTGAACTCGGCAAGCGCGCTGCCGAGATCGCCCTCGAGCTCGCCGACGGCACTGCCCTCGACGCCGTGGAAGGCGCCTCCAAGTTTTCCGATGGCCCCAATGGGACCGAGATGAATGCCGTGCTGCTGGCCCCGGTGCCGGTCACCCGGGACAATCTCGACGTCGTCATCGACGCCGGCTGGGTGGGCAAGGACGTGGTCTGCCAGGGCGTTACCGCAGGCTCGGTTGCCGCGTGTGACTAAGCGCATTCGCTAGTAGACTGACGGTGCCGCGGCGACACTCGCTGCGGCACCGTTGTAAACGGGACCTCGCGCCGGCGCAGGTCTCGTCGGGGGAGGGACGAACTTGGCCGATCAGCACGCCGCTACGACCATCACGCATTCGGGGCAGACACAGAAGCCATTGCAGCGCTTCCTGGGCGCAACGGAACTCGACACGCGCCTGCTCGGCATGGTGGGTGCCCTAGTCATCGTCTGGGTCGGGTTCAACATCTTCTCCGGGGGACTGTTCCTGACACCGCGAAACCTGTGGAACCTATCGGTGCAAACTGCCTCGGTGGCGGTGATGGTCACCGGCATGGTGCTGGTCATCGTCACCCGCAACATCGATCTTTCCGTCGGCTCGATCCTGGGCCTCGTCGCCATGCTGATGGGCGTGATGCAGACCGACATCCTGCCGGTGCAACTCGGCCTCGGGCTCGGGCACCCGCTGATCTGGGGGCTGTCGCTGCTGATCGGCCTTGTGATCGGCGTCGGCATCGGAGCCCTGCAGGGCACCATCATCGCCTATCTTCGCGTCCCGGCGTTCATCGTCACCCTAGGCGGCTACCTTGTCTGGCGCGGCGCCGCCTGGTGGGTCACTGCCGGCCGCACCGTTGCGCCGCTCGATCCGACGTTCCAACTGATGGGCGGCGGCCCGTCCGGCGCCATCGGCTCGCTGTGGAGCTGGGTGGTCGCGGTGATCGCCTGTGCCGCCATCCTGATCGGGTTGTGGTGGGGCCGCCGGCAGCGCCGCCGCTTCAACTTTCCGCTGCGCCCGCTTTGGGCGGAGGCAGCGCTGGCCGTGATCGGCTGCGGGCTGACCATTGCCGCCGTGGCCGTCGCCAACGCATATCCCTGGCCCACCCGCATCGCCGCCAACTACGCCGAGGCGCGCGGTATTCCCGTGCCCGAGGAGGGCCTGTTCATCTCCCACGGCATCGCCATTCCGGTGCTGATCGCGCTTGGGGTCGGTGTGGTGATGACTTTCATCTCCACCCGCACCCGCTTCGGCCGCTACGTCTTTGCCATGGGTGGCAACCCCGAAGCGGCGGAGCTCGCTGGCATCAACACCCGCTGGGTCACCGTCAAGATCTTCATGCTGATGGGCGGGCTCTGCGCCATCGCTGCCGCCATCTCCTCGGCCCGCCTCAATGCCGCAACCAACGCGCTGGGCACGCTGGACGAGCTCTACGTCATCGCTGCCGCGGTGATCGGCGGCACGTCGCTGGCCGGTGGTGTCGGCTCCATCGCCGGGGCGCTGCTGGGCGCTCTGGTCATGCAATCGCTTCAGTCCGGCATGGTGCTGATGGGCATAGACAGCCCGCTGCAGTCCATCGTCGTCGGCATCGTTCTCGTCTTTGCGGTGTGGCTCGACACGCTCTACCGCCGCAACAAGCAGTAGGAAGTCCTCGTCATGCTGGACACCAAGACTCCCCTGGTCGAGATGACGGATATCTCGATCTCCTTCGGCGGTATCCGCGCCGTCGACCATGCCTCGATCGACCTCTATCCCGGCGAGGTGGTGGGGCTGCTCGGTCACAACGGCGCCGGCAAGTCGACGCTGATCAAGATCCTGTCCGGCGCCTACAAGCGCGATGCCGGCAGCATCCGCATCAACGGTCAGGACGCCACGATCAACAATCCGCGCGATGCCAAGGCCTACGGCATCGAGACCATCTACCAGCAGCTTGCCGTCGCCGATAACGTCGATGCGGCCGCCAACCTGTTCCTCGGTCGTGAGCTGATCACGCCGCTCGGCACGCTCGACGATGCAGCCATGGAGTCCAGGGCGCGCGAGGTCATGGGCCGGCTCAACCCCAACTTCCGCCGCTTCAAGGAGCCGGTGAAGGCACTGTCCGGCGGCCAGCGCCAGTCGGTCGCCATTGCCCGCGCCATCCTGTTCAACGCCCGCATCCTGATCATGGACGAGCCCACCGCGGCCCTCGGTCCGCAAGAGACTGCCCAGGTTGGCGAACTGATCAAACAGCTCAAATCCGAAGGGATCGGCATCTTCCTGATCAGCCACGACATTCACGACGTGTTCGACCTCGCCGACCGCGTTGTGGTGATGAAGAACGGCCAGGTCGTCGGCAGCGCCTCCACCAGCGACGTCACCAAAGACGAAGTGCTGGGCATGATCATCCTCGGCAAGGTGCCCCCGGGCGCCGTTCCCGGCCCCGGAGCCATTGCGGCTTAACCTGCGTTATCCACTCGCCGGTGACCTGCCGGCGGCATGGTGGAGTTCACAGGTGGTCAAAGCTGCAAGCCAGCCCCGTCAGCGGGGCTTCAGCAGTGTCGCAATGGACCGATTTATGCCGCGGCATGCGCCGTTCTGGGCCGGGATGGCGCTGGGCTTCGTGGCCTTGGCGATCTGTCTGCTGACCGCACCCGGGTATGCGGTGGCCATTGGTCCCATCGGGCTGTTCGCGGGCATCCTGCTGGTCAGTTTCCTGAAGCTGCCCCGCCTGACTGCCGACTACCTGCGCGAGCACGCCCGCGACGAGGATACGCCGGCTGCGGGCATCTTCTTCGTGGTGCTCGTGGTGGTGGTCACGTCCATGGTGTCGTTGTTCATGGCCCTCAGCAACCCCGAGGGGCCGGACCCCATCATGGTGACTGTTTCGGTGACGTCGGTGCTGCTCGGCTGGTTCACCGTGCAGGCGCTCGGCGCCTTCCACTATGCCTACGAATACTATCAGGCGCCCGACCAGGGCGGAGAAGACCAGGACGTCGAAGGCGGCCTCGAATTCCAGGGCGACGAAGACCCCGACGGCACCGCCTTCATGTATTTTTCGTACACGATCGGCACTTCGGTTGCGACGTCCGACACCAAGCTGACGTCGAATGCCATGCGCCGTCGCGTGACGGTGCACCTGGTGTTCTCGCACCTGTTCAACACCATCATCCTCGCCGCAGCGGTGAACGTGATCCTGAGCCTCGGCGGTGGCGGCGGGGGCTGAGGGGCGCCTCGTGAAGCCGCGGTTCGCTGCTGCGCCGTAGCCCCCACCCAGCCAGTTTGTTGAGGGCTTCCGCAAGGACCGGTTGGTTCCCCCCGCTTGCGAGGGAGGTCAGGCGGGGCGTGGTTTATCCCGCCGCCATCCCGCTTGACGCTCCCATTCCAAAATGGAATGTTTGTTTCGCGGCGACCGCAGGACGGTTCATTTGTTCCGATTGGGCGGACGCACAGGGAGGAAATCATGAACCATTTGCTTCGGGGCCTGTCGGCCCTGGCCGTCGCGGCGAGCCTCGCCGGTGTCGCAACCGTTCCAGCTCATGCGGAGGGCGAGCGCTTCGTGCTCGTGTCGCACGCCCCGGACTCCGACAGCTGGTGGAACACCATCAAGAACGCCATAGCGCTCGCCGGCGAGCAGATGGGCGTGACGGTCGAGTATCGAAACCCGCCCACCGGTGACCTCGCCGACATGGCCCGCATCATCGAGCAGGCCGCCGCCTCGAGCCCGGACGGCATCATCTCGACCATCGCCGATTTCGATGTGCTCTCGGGTCCGCTCGGCGACGCTGTCGACCGCGGTATTCCGGTGATCACCATCAACTCCGGCACGGTGGAGCAGTCCAAGGAGATCGGCGCGCTGCTGCATGTCGGTCAGCCCGAATATGATGCCGGCTTCGGCGCCGGTGAGCGCGCCAGAGGCGAGGGGGTGACCAGCTTCGTCTGCGTCAACCACTACATCACCAACCCGGCATCGGTGGAGCGCTGCCAGGGCTTTGCCGACGCGCTCGGCGTGGAACTGGGCAACCAGATGATCGATGCCGGCCAGGACCCGGCCGAAATCCAGGGCAAGGTCGCCGCCTATCTCCAGACCACCGCGGACACCAACGGCATCCTCACCCTCGGCCCGACCTCGGCGCATCCGACCATCGCCGCGCTCAACGACAATGGCATGGCCGGCACCATCTATTTCGGCACTTTCGACCTGTCGCCGGAAATTGCCGAGGCCATCAAGAGCGACACCATCGCATTCGCCATCGACCAGCAGCCTTACCTGCAGGGCTTTCTGCCGGTGGTGATCCTGACCAATCTCGCCCGCTACGGGGTGGTTCCCGGCAACTCCATCAACTCCGGCCCGGGCTTCGTCACCAAGGACAACATCGCTTTGGTGGAAGAGTATGCGGGGCAGTACCGCTGAGGCAGTCTTGCCCGCAGGACTATTCACACACTCGGTGTCACCCCGGTCTTGAGCCGGGGCCCGTCCTGGGATTTCATCACGGCCGCCAGGTAGTGGTGCGGCATCTCAGTATGGGTCCCCTCTTTGGCGGGGATGACATCTGGTGGTTGTTGTAGCGGAGTGCCCAGATGAACGACCAAACCGCCGCGCCCGCCGACGAACGGGTCGTCCAGCGATCGCGCTTGCGACAGGCCTTCGTTCGGCCCGAACTCGGCGCGATGGCGGGCACGGTGCTGGTGTTCATCTACTTCGCGGTGGTCGCGGGCAGCACCGGCATGTTCGCGCCCGACGGCATGATGAACTGGGGCGTGGTGTCCGCGCAGTTTGCCATTATCGCCGTCGGCGCCTGCCTGCTGATGATTGCCGGAGAGTTCGACCTGTCGGTGGGCTCGATGATCGGTTTTGCCGGTATCGTCATCGCCATTCTCAGCGTCTATCTCGGCTGGCCGATGTGGGCGGCGATCATCGCCGCTTTCGTGGTCGCCATGCTGGTCGGGGCCGCCAATGGCTATCTGGTCATCAAGACCGGGCTGCCGTCGTTCATCGTCACGCTGGCCTCGCTCTATATCCTGCGCGGCCTGACCATCTACCTGTCCATTTCCACCACGCGCCAGACCATTGTCGGCGGGGTGAAGGAGGCTGCGGAGGGCGACTGGCTGGCCCCGATCTTCGGCGGCAAGGTCTTCGGCTTCATCTTCACATGGCTCGCCGATTTCGGGCTCATCGCCACCTTCAAGGCCGGCAATCGTGCCGGGCAGCCGGTGGTCGATGGCATCCCCATGCTGATGGTCTGGGCCATCGCATTGATCATCTTCGGGCACGTGCTGCTCACCCGCACCCGCTTCGGCAACTGGATCTATGCCTCGGGGGGCGATGCCCGCGCGGCGCGCTATGTCGGCGTGCCGGTGGACCGGGTGAAGATCGCCATGTTCGTCTTTTCCGCGTTCTGCGCCACTGTGTTTGCCACCTGCCAGGTGATGGAGTTCGGCTCGGCGGCCGCAGACCGTGGCCTGCTCAAGGAGTTCGAGGCGATCATTGCGGTGGTGATCGGCGGTGCGCTGCTCACCGGCGGATATGGCTCGGTGATCGGGGCTGCGCTGGGGGCGCTGATCTTCGGCGTGGTGCAGCAGGGCCTGTTCTTTGCTGGCGTGGAAAGCTCGCTGTTCCGGGTATTCCTTGGTGTCATCCTGCTGCTGGCGGTGATCCTCAACACCTATATCCGCCGCCTGATCACGGGGGAGCGCTGACATGGCCGACGCGCCCCTGATCGAACTCGTCGACATCAAGAAGCAGTTCGGCCCGGTGATCGCCCTCAACGGCGTTTCCGTGTCGGTGATGGCCGGGGAATGCCATTGCCTCCTCGGGGACAACGGCGCCGGCAAGTCGACCTTCATCAAGACCATGTCGGGGGTGCACAAACCGAGCTCCGGCGAAATCCGGATGGGTGGCCAGCCGGTGAGCTTTGCCACCCCGCGCGATGCGATGGAGGGGGGGGTGGCGACGGTCTACCAGGACCTCGCGATGATCCCGCTGATGTCGGTGACGCGCAACTTCTGGATGGGCCGGGAGCCCCGCAAGGGCTGGGGGCCATTCCGCTTCCTCGACATGGACCGCGCCAACCGCATCACCATGGAGGAGATGCGCCGCATGGGCATCGCCCTGCGCGAGCCGGAGCAGGCGGTGGGCACGCTGTCGGGTGGCGAGCGGCAGACCGTCGCTATTGCCCAGGCGGTGTATTTCGGCGCCAAGGTGCTGATCCTCGATGAGCCGACCTCCGCGCTCGGCGTGCGGCAGACCGCCAACGTCCTCGCCACCATCGACCGGGTGCGCAAGTCGGGCATCGGGGTCGTCTTCATCACCCACAATGTGCGCCATGCCCTGGCGGTGGGTGACCGCTTCACCGTGCTCAATCGCGGCCGCACCCTGGGGACTGCCCGCCGCGGCGTATTGAATGCCGAGCAGTTGCAGGACATGATGGCGGGCGGGGCCGAAATGGCCGAACTCAGCGCTTCCCTCGGCGGCACGGTCTAGCCGCCGCCTACCAACCGGAGTTATTCCATGACTGTTCGTTTCGGCCTGCTCGGCGCGGGCCGCATCGGCAAGGTGCACGCCAAGGCCATAACCGGCAATCCGGAGGCGAGGCTCGTCGCAGTGTCGGATGCGATGGCGGAGGCCGCTTCGAGCCTCGCGGGCCAGTACGGCGCCGAGGTACGCGACACCGACACTATCATCGGCGCGAGCGACATCGATGCGGTGGTGATCTGCACGCCCACCGACACACATGCCGACCTGATCGAGGCTGCGGCGCGGGCCGGCAAGGCGATTTTCTGCGAGAAGCCGATCGACCTC
>JAEZFJ010000016.1 GCA_023437755.1 Pseudomonadota bacterium | reverse complement strand
GTGGTCTGGTACTTCGAATAGCGGGGCCACCTCCCACCCGCTCTCCCCTCGCGGCCGCGGCGGCCGCGAGGGGAGCCTCCAAGGCTTGAACACAGGTCCGCACCATGATCGGGTTCATTGTCAGGCGACTGATCGCGATGCTGCTGACACTGGTGGCGGTTTCCATTGTCGCCTTCGCCATCATCCAGCTCCCGCCGGGCGACTACCTCACCGCCTACATTGCCCAGCTGTCCTCGACGGGTGACCAGGTCGACCCCCGCGTGATCGAGAACCTGCGCCGGCAGTACGGGCTCGGCGAACCCTTCTACGTCCAGTACTGGAAATGGATCACCGGCATTCTGCAGGGGGACTTCGGCCAGAGCTTCGAATGGAAGCGCCCGGTAACGGCCCTGATCTGGTCCCGGCTCGGCAATTCAATCCTGGTGGAAGGCATGGCTGTGATCGCTATGTGGCTAATCGCGCTGCCCATCGGCATCTACGCGGCGGTCCGCAAGTATTCCCTGGGCGACTACCTCGCCACCGTCGGTGGCTTCATCGGCCTTGCGATCCCCAACTTCTTCTTTGCGCTGATCCTGATGTACCTGTCCTTCGTCTGGTTCGGGACCACCATGGGTGGTTTGTTCTCGCCACAGTTCGAGGACGCCCGCTGGAGCCTGCCGCGCATCTGGGACTTTCTCAGCCACGCCTGGGCGCCGGTGCTGGTGCTGGCGCTGGCCGGCACTGCCGAACTGATCCGCATCCTGCGGGCCAACCTGCTCGATGAGCTGAAAAAGCCCTATGTCACCACGGCCCGCGCCAAGGGCCTGCCCGAACGCCGGGTGATCCTCAAATACCCGGTGCGGCTGGCCCTCAATCCGCTGGTTTCCACCATCGGCTGGCTGCTGCCGGCGCTGGTTTCAGGCTCGGTGATCGTGTCGGTGGTGATGAACCTGCCCACCGCAGGGCCGATGCTGCTGCGCTCGCTTACCACCCAGGACATGTATCTGGCTGGCGCCATCATCCTGTTGCTGAGCGTGCTGACGGTGATCGGCACCGTGGTGTCCGACATTCTGCTCGCCCTGCTCGATCCCCGCATCCGCTACGGGAGCAAGTGATGAGCGTCGAGAGTGTCCAGACCTCCATTGTTCCCGTGCCGGCGCGGCGGCAACGCGAAACCCAGTTCGGCCTGCTGTGGCGCCGCTTCCGAAGGCACAGGCTGGCGGTGGTCAGCCTGTGGGTGGTGGTGGCGTTCTACCTGATCGCCTTGCTGGCCGAGTTCCTCGCGCCGGTGGAGCCCGCTGCCTACAGCGCCCGCTATACCTATGCGCCGCCGCAGGGTCTGCACTTCTTCGCGCAGAACGAAGACGGCAGCCTCCATTTCGGGCCATACGTCTATGGCTACAAGACCGAAATCGACCCGGTGGCGCTGCGCCGGACCTTCGTCATCGACGAAAGCGTGCGCCTGCCGGTGCGGTTCTTCGTGCCCTCCGACCCGTACATGCTGGCAGGCGTGATCCCGCTGTCGGTCAAGCTGATCGGGCCGGAGAACCCGCGCGACCCATTCTACATCCTGGGCGCCGACCGGCTGGGCCGCGACCTCTTGAGCCGGCTGATCCACGGCACCCGCATCTCGCTCTCGATCGGCCTTGCCGGCGTGACGCTGAGCCTGTTCTTCGGCATCATCATCGGCGGTTTCGCCGGCTATTATGGCGGTTGGTTCGACGGCGCGGTGATGCGCACGGTCGAGTTCATCCGCTCCATGCCGACCATTCCACTGTGGCTGGGCCTGGCGGCGGCGCTGCCCAAGGACTGGACGGCGCTCCAGACCTATTTCGCCATCACCATCATCCTGTCGCTGATCGGCTGGACCGAACTGGCGCGGGTGGTGCGGGGGCGGTTCCTGAGCCTGAGGACGGAAGATTTCGTTACCGCGGCCCAGCTCGACGGCGCCAGCGACTGGCGCATCATCACCCGGCACATGGTGCCGAGCTTTACCAGCCACATCATCGCCGCGGCGACCCTGGCCATTCCCGGCATGATCCTCGCCGAGACGGCGCTGAGCTTCCTCGGGCTCGGGTTGCAGGCCCCGATCGTCAGCTGGGGCACGCTGCTGCAGGATGCGCAGAACATCCGCACGCTCGCGACCGCGCCCTGGCTGCTGGCGCCGGGCGTGTGCGTGGTGGTGGTGATCCTTGCCCTCAATTTCTTCGGAGACGGCCTTCGTGACGCCGCTGATCCCCATGGGCGCTAAGCCGCTCCTCGCCATCAACAATATGTCGATCACCTTCACGTCGCCCGACGAGCCGGACGTGGAAGCGGTGCGCCAGGTGGATCTGACGCTGACGCCGGGCAAGACCCTGACGCTGGTCGGCGAAAGCGGCTGCGGCAAGTCGGTGACAGCGCGAGCGGTGCTGCGCCTGCTCGACAGCAACGCCGAGATCCGCACCGGTACCATCCAGTTCGACGCTGACAGCGGGCCCGTCGACATCACCCGGCTCAAGCCCGACAGCCTGGCGCTGCGGGCGATCCGCGGCGCGCAGATCTCCATGATCTTCCAGGAGCCGATGAGTTCGCTGTCGCCGGTGCATACCATTGGCGACCAGATCGATGAGATCATCCTGCTGCACGAGCGGGTGAACCGGAAGCAGGCGCGCGAACGGACGGTGGCCCTGCTCGACCAGGTGGGCATCCCCGGCGCCCGTGATCGCGCCAATGCCTATCCCTTCGAGCTTTCGGGTGGATTGCGGCAGCGCGCAATGATCGCCATGGCGTTGGCCTGCACGCCGAAGCTCTTGATCGCCGACGAGCCCACCACTGCGCTCGACGTCACCACCCAGGCGCAGATCCTCGACCTCCTGCGGCAGTTGCAGGCCGATTTTGGCATGGCGATGCTGTTCATCACCCATGACCTTGGGGTGGTGGCGGAAATCGCCGACGATATCGCGGTGATGTACCTCGGCGATGTGGTCGAGCAGGGTGACGTCTACGAAGTGTTCCGGGCACCCAAGCACCCCTACACCCAGGCGCTGATGAACTCGGTGCCGCGGCTGCAGCGCAAGTCCGAGCGCACGCGGCTGTCGCCGATCAAGGGCACCGTACCCTCGCCCAAGGACCGGCCCCAGGGCTGCGCCTTCACCAGCCGCTGCCCTTATGCTTTTGCGCCCTGCCCCACCATCCGGCCCGAGCCGACGGTCGTTGGCAGCGGACACGTGGCTCGCTGTCATCTCCTCACCCACGCACGCGCGGAGGCGATGGCATGACGACGTTGCTCTCGGTCGAGAACCTGTCCAAGGTGTTCACGTTGAGCGGCGGCCTGTTCGGGCAGACGCGCGAACTGGTGGCGCTCAACGATATCAACCTCACCGTGGATGCCGGTGAAACCCTGGCCATCGTCGGAGAAAGCGGCTGCGGCAAGACCACGCTCGGACGATGCATCATCAAGGCGCAGCCGGTCTCCGAAGGCAAGGTGCGCTACCACCCGCCCGGGCGCGCACCGGTGGACCTGACCACGCTCGGCCAGCGCGAGATCAAGCCCTGGCGGCGCGACATCCGCATGATCTTCCAGGACCCGATGAGTTCGCTCAACCCCAACATGCGGGTGTTCGACATTGTCGCCGAACCGCTGCGCATCCATCGGGTGGTGCGCGGACGCGAACTCGAGGATCGGGTGATCGACACCCTCGCCAAGGTCGGCATCCCCGCCGATGCGGTTGGCCGCTACCCCCACGCCTTCTCCGGCGGCCAGCGCCAGCGCATCGGCATTGCCCGGGCGCTGGTGCTCGAGCCCAAGCTGGTGATCGCCGACGAGGCCGTATCGGCTCTCGACGTTTCGATCCAGGCGCAGGTCCTGAACCTTCTCGACGACCTCAAGCACGAGTTCGGGCTCACCTATATCTTCATCAGCCACGACCTCGGCGTGGTGAACTACATCGCCGACCGGGTGGCGGTCATGTAT
>JAEZFJ010000008.1 GCA_023437755.1 Pseudomonadota bacterium | reverse complement strand
AGCGCAGGTGGTCAGTGTAGGTCAGAGCACTTTCGGGCAGCACCACCGAAACCCGGCGGCACCCCTTTTCGGCCAGCCGTTTCACCGCCCCATAGGCATAGGCCTCGTTATCGAAGTCCACCCACGGGTGCGGGTCCGGCCAGGCGGAGCGGCCGTGGCTGACAAAGGGGACGTCGTTGTCGAGCAGGTAGCGGATGCGCTCGTCGAAGCTCTCGGCCTTGGAGAAGATCACGCCGTCGGCCATGCGATTGCGCACCAGGTGCCGGATCGGCTCGATCGGAGAGACGCCGCGGAACAGCGGCGTGATCACCAGGTGATAGGCGGTGTCCCGCAGGGCCTCCGTCAGGCCGGACACGATGGAAGAGCCGAACCCGTAGATCTGCTCGTCTGGCTCCAGCACCAGCGAAATCACATGGGTACGGCCTGTCTTGAGGCGCAGTGCCGCGCGGTCCGGCAGGTAGCCGATCTCGGCGGCGATCTTCTGCACGCGGTCGCGGGTCTCCTGTGCCAGTTCCGGGGCATTGTTGAGCGCTCGCGAGATGGTGGTGACGGCAAGACCGGTCATCTGCGCGATGGTCTTGAGCGTGGGTTTGCCAGATGGCTTCACTCCTCGCCTGCCCTTGGCGGCCGTGACCTCAGAATCGGACAATTTTTCTACCCCTCGACCCGGCTGTTCGCCGGTTGTGACGCTTCAGCCCTCGACAACAGCAGATTGGTTACATCGTTTCAAGTCGCGGTCTTAGAGGCACGTACGTCAAATTCAGCGCAACCGATCTCGGTTTTGTCTGCCCGATTTCGAGCAGTATTTTGCGTCATTGGTCGAAAGTCTGGATTCGGAGGGCTGGTGTTTGTCGGCAAACACCCCTATGTTGCTCCTGCATCGGCACTTGCCGATGCTTGTCCGTCAACCAGCAGGAAAGGAAAGAAGATGATCGCTTCGCAGACCTTCACCCTCCATGCCGGTTCCGACAACGTACGCACCTGTCATCGAGACGCCAAACGCTGGCCGGGCTGCTGCGTAAAACGAATGTGACCCTCGGTCACAACCCCGTCGCACAGTCCAACTAGAACCCAGCGTGGCCGGACGGTCCGGTGCGAGGCTTTTGCCTCCGCCGATTCACCGCCCCCGACGCACCACCGGAGCGTCTCATGATGCAGGAACGCAGTCTCAACAGGGCCCCAGCACAGCGGCCGATTGTCATCGAAGTCTCGGGTGAGCCGCAGGGCGTCGTCGTCCCGGCCGAAGGCGGCTACCGTTTCGTCGCCGTGAAGCTGCCGGCCTTCGCCATCGATGGCCAGCACTTCCCGTCGGTCGATCTCGCCACGGCCGCCGTCGCGCGCGCCTTGAACAACAACAGCGAAGCCGCCGCCTGAGCGGCTTCGGCTGACTGTCAGACCTGCGGGCTTGCAGGTCTTGCGATGTGGGCGGCCAACACGCAGGCCGAAATGATCAGCGCCCCTCCGATCCAGAGTTGGGGGCCAGGCACTTCCCCGAAAAACACGAAGCCGAACACCCCGGCCCAGAGCAGTCCGGAATAGTCGATCACTGCGAACACGGTGACTGGCAGGCGCTTGAGGCCATTGATCAGCAGCAGGAAGCCGGCTGCACCGAGGATGCCGATCAGCACGGTCAGCACTGCAGACCAGCCTGTGGGAACCACCATGTCCTGTGCCGCCAGCGGCAGCACCAGCAGCGCCGCCAGAAACGTCTGGGCCATCGTCAACGCTGCCGGCGCCTCGCGCTCGGAATGATGCTTGAGGATCACCAGCGTCACAGCATAGCTGAGCGGGGCCAGCATAGCGGCGAGCCACGCCAGAGGGTCGCCGCCGCTCCAACCCGCCACCATCGCCCCGCCGCCGAAGATGATTACGGCACTACCCATCGCCCCGAGCGCCAGCCCGAGCCACGCGGCCGGGCGAATCCGTTCGCGGAACACCACCGCGCCGATCAGCGTCACATAAAGTGGCGCCGTCATGCCAAGCGCGCCGACCACCGCCAGCGGCAGCCGCGGCACCGCGTAGAAGAACATGCCGGCCGTGACCACCAGCATCACCGCTCGCAGCAACTGCCGCGCAAAATTGCTTCGGCGTGGCCACTCTCCCCGCGTGACGGCGACGAACAGCGCCAGCCACAGCGCCGCCCCGAGGCACCGCACGAACACGATCTGGAAGGTAGTCAGGGTTTCGCCGAGGGCCTTGGCCGAAGAATCCATCGCCACCAGCACCACGATTCCACTCGCCGCCAGCGCAATGCCGGAGCCGATCTTGTGCTGGGTCATGGCGGGCGAACTCACGGGAGGCGGGAAGGGATGGATGCCTTGTGGCGAGACAGGACGCAAGGGTGGCGACAGCAGGCTGGGCTGCCATAGTCCTCGTCCTGAGCCACTCGAGGGGCAAGATGCTGCCCCCGAGAAGCGCAGGCTCGGCCGGGCTCGTGGCTGCACGAACTCACCAGCAGGTCTTGCGCAGGCGGGCGCGTTACGCCCGCGCCGACCACCGAACCTCCGGCGCGAAGTCGAAGTCCTTGTCGAACGGGTACTGCGGCTCGCTCTTGTGCTCCCGCACCAGCCGCTCGACGAACTGATCCACCACACCCGGCGAGAGCGCCATCAGGCTCGGATTGGCGATGGGTCCAAGATCGGGCGACAGATAGCCCGACTTCACCACCACGATCTTGGCGGTGCGGGGATCGAGCCCCAGCCGGGTGAAGTCGGCGATGTTGTGGAAGGGCCGCCGCCGCGCCGTCAGCACCAGTTCCACGCCTTCGATCCGCACCACCGCCTCAAGCAGCCGCGGCTCCGCCACCTCCAGCAGGAACACCACCTCGGCTTCTGCCTCGACCCGCGTGCTGGAGGGATCGAGTGATCCACCGATCCTGAGATGCACCTTTGCGCCAACCCCAGCCTCATAAGCCGTCTCGGTCGCTGCCTTGTCGGCAACGCCGGCGAACACCACACCCTCCGCGGTGCGCCGCAACAGCTCCGCCAGCACCTCCGCGCGGTCGCCGACACCGCCGCCGGTCGGGTTGTCTCCCGATTCCGCCAGCACCACCGGCGCCGTCTCGGACGCGACCGCCCACTCGACACACTCCTCGATCGAACCGGTCGTCGTGCCGAACACGAAGCCGCCGCGCCGGTCCCAATAATCCTGCGCCAGGTGCTTCGCCGCAGCCGTCATCGCTTGTTTGTTGGTGCCGGTGACCACGGCGCAGGCGGTGGCGCGGGGCTCGTCCGCCCACACATAGCCCACCTGGAAGGAGGCATCCCAGATGCCGCTCGGCTCTTCGACGGCATGGAGCTGGGCATAGAAGCTCCGGGCCGGTTCGTCCTGCGTTGAGGTGCGCTCGCCCGGCAGCAGCACCGGCACCGGCGCCCAGGCGAGCATCGGCCGCTCGCCCCGGTTCAGCGCCCGAACCAGCATGGTCACCGCCCGCCGCATCGTGTCCGGCACGTCGATATGGGGCGCAGTCCGGTAGGTCGAGAAGATGTCGAGATTGTCGATGATGCGCTGGCTGATGTTGCCATGGAGATCATAGCTCGCTGCAATCAGCACCTCCGGTCCGACCACCTCGCGCACCGCCGCAATGAAATCGCCTTCCGCATCGAACATGCCATCGACGAACATGGCCCCATGCATGGCGAGATAAACGCCGTCCAGCGGCAAGGCGGCGCGCAATCCCTCGAGAATCTCCGCCTTCCACGTCTCGTAAATCCCGCGCTCCACCGGTCCGCCGGCGATGGCCCGGGCATGCAGGATGGTGACAAAATCGGCCGGAAAGTGCGTCAGGAAGTCGAAATAAGGGTCCTTCAGCATCATGGGTCCACGCAGGACGCGGAAATCCGCCTCCCGCGCCAGAACCGGATTATAGGTGCTGCATTCGGTATGCAGGCCGGCAACGGCGATCCGCATCGTCACACTCCAGGAGCAGGGGAAGTCTTTGGCCGCGGCGCCAGCCGTCCGGTCAGCGCCAGGCTCACCAGCAACACCGGCACGAGGCATGCGACGCCAAGGCGAATACCGCCGAGTTCGGCGGCGAATCCGATCAGTGGCGGCCCGATCAGAAAGCCGGTCAGGGCTACGAAGCTCAGCACCGCAAGGTTGGCCGAGGCCGGCCGGTCACCTACCGCTGCTGCCGCTGTCACCGCCAGCGGGAAGCCGACAGAGACGCCGATGCCGATCACCCCGAAGCCGACGAGCGCCAGCGGGATGCTGGGCGCGAGATACAGCATCACTGCCCCGGTCACCGCCAGCGCCCCGCAGAGCCGCGCCGTGGCCACGGCTCCCAACCGCCGCTTCAGGGCGTCGCCACCGAACCGACCAGCGGCCACCATCAGCGCGAACAACGAATAGCCGAGCCCCACCAGCCCGCTCCCGGCGCCGAGAGCGTCGCGCAGAAAGATCGCCGACCAGTCCGCCATCGCCCCTTCGGTCATGGTGATGCCGAAGACGAAGCAACAAATGCCGATCAGCGCCCATCCCGGCGGGCTCCACCCCCGTTTGCGCTCAGCGTTGTTCTGGGCCGGCGTATCCAGCACCGGCAGGGTTCGCCCGGCCACCAGTGCCACCGGCAGCACCAGCCCGGCCACCAGCAGGATAGCGATCCACGGTGCCAGACCCACCGCCGCGAACATCGACCCCATCAGGCTCCCCGCCATGATGCCAAGCGACCAGCAGCCGTGGGCGGTGTTCATCACCAGCTGGCCCCCGGCGCGCTCCACCTGGTCCGCCATCACGTTCAGTCCGAGCTCGACAAAGGAGATGGCAGAACCCGCCAGCATCAGCGCCAGGAACAGCAGTGTCGGGTCGGGCGCGAGCGCCGGCAGCGCCACCACCGCCGAGTAGAACAAGAAACCCCAAAGGATCGCGGCGCGGGCGCCGATTCGGGCGACGATCCCGCCGGCAAAGGGCAGGGTGACCAGCGTGCCGCAGGGCAGCCCCAGCAGCGCCACCGCCAGTGCGGCCGGCCCGAGTTCAAGGCTTGTCTGCACCTCGGGAATTCGCGGCAGCCACGAGCCGAACGCCACCGGCTGCAGAAAGAACATCAACAGGACCAGGCGCTGGGGCGTGAACATGGGCTGCCGGAACAGAAGAACGGATGTTTCACATTTTCATCGCTGCTGGCGCGGTGAAACGGAGGCAGGTCCGCAGGATGGATACCAATTGCAACATGGTGCGTCAGAAGCGGCCGCTTGTCCACACCCCATATCCGCATCTGTTGTCCGGAAGTGCTTACGAAACAGCCGTATCGCGCAGATTGTGGGCACCGAAAAAGGGTGGCTTAGATTGGTATTGAAGTGTCGGCGAATTCGTGTTGACATCATCTCCGGAACGATCCTAGTCTTGAAAATCGTTTACAAAAACCGACCGGTCCGAAAAGAGGCTGGCGGCGGACAGGGAATAGGGAACTCATGCGCGTAGGCATCGTCGGCCTCGGCTATCGGCTTGGCTATCTGGCGCGGGTGTTCTCGCTGGCGCATCCGGATTTCACAGTTGCCGCCTATGTCGATCATGATCCTGCCGGCCTTCCCTACGCCCAGGAACACGGTGTCGCTGTGGGCCAGAGCTATGACACCCTCGAGGCGATGCTCGATGCCGAAGAGCTCGACCTGCTGATGGTCGGCTCGCCCAATCACCTCCACCTCGAGCATATCCGCACCGGGCTCGAGCGCGGGCTGAAGATCTTCGCCGAAAAGCCCGTCGTCACCACCATCGAGGACACGATGGAACTGGCGGCGCTTCTGGCCCGGTACGGCTCCGACAACGTCATGGTCGGCCTCGTCCTGCGCTACGCCCCGCTTTATGTCGACCTCCGGCGCATTCAGGCCGAGGGTAAGCTCGGCGACATCACTGCCATCGAGGCCTCCGAGCACATTCCGCCCTACCATGGCGCCTTCTTCATGCGCGACTGGCGCCGCTACCAGAAGTATGCCGGCAGCTTCATGCTCGAAAAGTGCTGCCACGACCTCGACCTCTACAACGGCGTCATGGGCTGCCGCCCGCGCTATGTCTCGAGCTTCGGTGGCCGGCGCAGCTTCGTGCCCAAGAATGCCCCGCAGGCTGCCGGCGCCAACGACCTCGAGGTCTACCACCGAAAGCCCTCCGGCTGGATGGGCGCGGACAAGGTCTTCGACAGCGACGGCGACATCATCGATTTCCAGCAGGCGCTGGTGGAATACGAGAACGGCGCCTCGCTCAGCTTCCACACCAATCTGAACGTCCCGCACGACTTCCGCCGCTTCGCCGTGATCGGGGCCCAGGGCATGGCCGAGGGCGATTTCATCCGCAACTACTTCCAGGTCACCGACGCCCGCACCTCCGAGCGGCTGGTCGACAAGACCTACCAGACCTCCGACCTGTCGCAGCATTACGGTGCCGACGAGCAGATGGCAGAGGACATTCTCAAGCATCTCATCGACGGCGCGCCGCTGCCGGTCTCGGTCACCGACGCACTTGAGGCCGGGCTGTTGGCCCTCTCCATGGACCAGGCGATGCGCACCCGATCGGTCATCGACATGACCCCCATCTGGCAGCAATTCGATGCTGCCCTGGGCCGGACGAGCTAGAAGGAGCCCCGCCGTGACCAGCACCCGCAACGCCACCCTGTTCGCAATCGCGCTGCTGGCTCCCGCCGTCCTCTATATCCTGACCATCGTCGCCTATCCGCTGTTCGACACGGTGGTGCTGTCGTTCACCAACGCCTCGCTCCGGCCCGACCACGATTTCATCGGCTGGGCCAACTACGAGCGCATCTTCGGCGCCGGCAACTTCACCGAAGTGATCATCCGCACCTTCGTCTGGACCTTCTTCTCGGTGTCGCTGAAGATGGTGATCGGCATGTTCGGGGCCGTGCTGCTGAACGCCGCCATTCCCGGCCAGGCGCTGTTCCGCATCCTCACCATGCCGCCCTGGATCGTGCCGATGGCCATCGGCATCTTCATGTGGGGCTGGATGTATAACGGTCAGTTCGGCATGATTTCCGGGCTGCTGCAGAACTTCGGCATCATCAGCAAGCCCTGGCCGATCCTTGCACAAGGTGACTCCGCCTTCTGGGCCACCATCGTCACCGACGTGTGGATCGGCGTACCCATGGTGACCATCTATTTCCTTGCTGCCATGCAGTCGATTCCGCGTGACCTGCACGAAGCGGCGTGGGCCGACGGGGCAGGGCGGTTCTACCGCTTCCGCCGCATCACCGTGCCGCTGATGGTGCCCGCCATCATCACCATGAGCCTGCTGTCGCTGATCGCGACGTTCAACTCCTTTGACATCATCTGGATCCTGACCCAGGGCGGCCCGTCCGGCCAGACCACCACGATGATCATCGACACCTACAAGACCGCGATCGGCTCGCGCAAATATGGCGAAGGCGCTGCCCGCGCGGTGGTCATCTCGCTGTTCGTCACCGCCTTCTGCATCGTCTATTTCCGCGCCGTGCGGCGTCTTTCGCAGGGAGAAGCGAAATGACCGATATCCCCCGCTCCCAGGAAGTCGCCTCCGTCGACAGCCCGGCCCTGGTCAAGCCGAAGCGCAAGGTGCGCGCTCGCTCGACCAAGGCCATGATCGACCGCTACAAATGGTATGAAATCGCGGGCCTCTATGCCGGCATCGCGCTGTTCCTGTTCTTTGTGCTGTCGCCCTTCATCGAAGGCTTCCTCGTTTCGCTGAAGCCGCTCGCGCAGCTGTTTTCCACCCCCTACAGCTTCATCCCCAAGAACGGCTCGTTCGATGCCTACATCACCATGTGGTCGTCGGTGCCAGCGCTGGGCCTGCACATCTTCAACTCCTTCTTCATCTCGAGCGTGGTGACGCTGATCGTCGTCGCCATTGTCGTGCCGGCCGCCTACGCCTTCGCCCGCTTCAGCTTCTCGGGCTCCGGGCTGCTGCTGGGCATGTTCCTTGCGGTCAACATGTTCTCCGGCGCCGTGCTGCTTATCCCGCTGTTCCGGCTGATGCGCACGCTTGGCCTGCTCAACACTTACTGGGCGATGATCGTGCCGGGTGCCGC
>JAEZFJ010000451.1 GCA_023437755.1 Pseudomonadota bacterium | reverse complement strand
GGCCGGTGCCGACGTGCTGCTGCATGCGGTGCTCGAAACAGCGGAGATCGTGGAGTGATGCGCACCGTCACTTGCGGCGTGACTTATTCCTCTCCCCATCGGGGACAGGTCGCCGCAAAGCGGCGGGTAGGGGGCTTGCCGGTGCGAACTCAAACGCCAGGGAAAACACCATGACCACAGTCATCAAGAACGGCACCATCGTCACCGCCGACCTCACCTACAAGGCGGACGTCCTCATCGACGGCGAGACCATCGTCGAGATCGGCCAGAACCTGTCCGGTGACGAGACCCTGGATGCCACCGGCTGCTATGTCATGCCCGGCGGCATCGATCCGCACACCCATCTCGAAATGCCCTTCATGGGCACCTATTCGGCCGATGATTTCGAGAGCGGCACTCGCGCCGCGCTTGCCGGCGGCACCACCATGGTGGTCGATTTCTGCCTGCCCAACCCCGACCAGTCGCTGCTCGAAGCGCTGAAGATGTGGGACAACAAGACCGGCAAGGCCTCGGCCGATTACTCTTTCCACATGGCGGTCACCTGGTGGGGCGAACAGGTGTTCAACGAGATGGCCGAGGTGGTCGATCGCGGCATCACCTCGTTCAAGCACTTCATGGCCTACAAGGGCGCCCTGATGGTGAACGACGACGAGATGTTCGCCTCGTTCCAGCGCTGTGCCGATCTCGGGGCCCTGCCGCTGGTTCATGCCGAAAACGGCGACGTCGTCGCCGCCATGACGGCAAAGCTCCTTGCGGAGGGCAACACCGGCCCAGAGGGCCACGCCTATTCGCGTCCGCCCGAAGTGGAGGGGGAAGCCACCAATCGTGCCATCATGCTGGCCGACATGGCCGGCGTGCCGCTCTATGTGGTCCACGTTTCCTGCGAGCAGGCACATGAAGCCATCCGCCGCGCGCGCCAGAAGGGCATGCGCGTCTATGGCGAACCACTGATCCAGCACCTGACGCTGGACGAGAGCGAGTACTTCAACCCCGATTGGGACCATGCCGCCCGCCGGGTGATGTCGCCGCCCTTCCGCAACAAGCAGCACCAGGATTCGCTCTGGGCCGGGCTGCAGTCGGGCTCGCTCTCCTGCGTCGCCACCGACCATTGCGCCTTCACCACCCACCAGAAGCGCACCGGCCTCGGCAACTTTGCCAAGATCCCCAACGGCACCGGCGGGCTCGAAGATCGGATGCCGGTGCTGTGGACTGCCGGCGTCAACACCGGCCGGCTGACCATGAACGAGTTCGTGGCCGTGACCTCCACCAACATCGCCAAGATCCTCAATCTCTACCCCAAAAAGGGTGCGGTGCTCGAAGGCGCCGATGCCGATCTGGTGGTCTGGGATCCGAACCGCAGGAAGACCATCTCGTCCACGGCGCAGCAGTCGGTGATCGACTACAACGTCTTTGAAGGCATGGAAGTCACCGGCCTGCCGCGCTTCGTGCTCAGCCGCGGCAAGGTTTCCATTGTCGAGAGCGAGGTCAGGGCCGAGCCCGGCCACGGCAAGTTCGTCGCCCGCGAAGCAAAAAATCCGGTGAATCGCGCCCTGTCGCAGTGGAAGGAACTCGTCGCTCCCCGCAAGGTCGAGCGCGCCGGCATTCCCGCAACCGGCGTCTAGGCACGATCAGCATGCGCAAAAAAGTGGCAGTGCAGGAACAGCTTACCCGACAGCAACGGCGTCGGTCCGACGCCGGGGCCGCGGCACGTCGCTTGCATTGCCCACTGGCGGGGGCGGGCACCGCCTCCGGAACCGGCACTCCATAGGAAAGGCACGAGCTCTTGTCCGTGACGACTTCTGTTTCCGACCGCATCACAGACAAGGCTATGTCCGCCGCAGCAGTGGTCGCCGCGCACCAACTCGGCCTCACCTTCCCAACCGCCGATGGCGATGTCGTCGCGCTCAGCGACGTCAACCTGACGATCAGCAAGGGCGAGTTCGTCTCCTTTATCGGCCCCTCCGGCTGCGGCAAGACCACTTTCCTGCGCACCATCGCCGATCTCGAGCGGCCGACCTCCGGCACCCTCACCGTCAACGGCGAGACCCCCGAGCAGGCGCGCCGCAGCCGCGCCTATGGCTATGTGTTCCAGGCGCCGGCGCTCTATCCCTGGCGCACCATCGAAAAGAACGTGGCGCTGCCGCTCGAAATCATGGGCTATGGCCGCGCCGAGCAGGAAGAGCGGATCCGGCGTACGCTGGAGCTGGTCAACCTCACTGGCTTCGAGCAGCGCTACCCGTGGCAGCTCTCGGGTGGCATGCAGCAGCGCGCCTCCATCGCCCGGGCGCTCGCCTTCGACGCCGACCTCCTCCTTATGGACGAACCCTTCGGTGCGCTCGACGAGATCGTGCGCGACCACCTCAATTCCGAGCTGCTGAAGCTGTGGGAGCGCACGCAGAAGACCATCTGCTTCGTCACCCACTCCATTCCCGAGGCGGTGTACCTCTCCACCAAGATCGTCGTCATGTCTCCGCGCCCCGGCCGGGTCACCGACGTCATCGAGTCCACCCTGCCGCGTGAGCGCCCGCTCGACATCCGCGAAACCCCCGAATTCCTTGCCATAGCCGCACGCGTACGCGAAGGGCTGCGGGCGGGGCACAGCTACGAGGAGGCGGTGTGATGGGCCGCTTCTGCCCTAGCCACTCCGCTCGGGGGACAGCGGGTACAGCCTGCCTGGGGCGGCACCCATGAACCGCATCCTGCCCGTCCTCACCATCCTCCTTGCCATCCTGGCGCTCTGGTATGTCGCCGCGATCTGGATGAATGCCCCCTGGCAGAACACGCTCAACAGCCGCGCCAATCTCGAAAACGTGGCCTTCACCGAGTTCGCCCAGCAGACCTGGGCGCAGGACAAGCCGGTGCTCCCGGCGCCGCACCAGGTGGTCAGCGAAATCTGGAACGCTACCGTGATGCTCGACATCACCTCCAAGCGCTCGCTCGCCTACCATGGATGGATCACCCTGTCGGCAACCCTGCTCGGCTTCGCCTTCGGCACCGCGCTCGGCGTGCTGCTCGCCGTGATCATCATCCACAACGATGCCGCGGACCGCTCGCTGATGCCCTGGATCATCGCCAGCCAGACCATTCCCATCCTCGCTGTCGCGCCCATGGTGGTGGTCGGCCTCGGCGCAATCGGCATGACCGGATTGGTGCCCAAGGCGCTGATCTCGATGTATCTCAGCTTCTTTCCCGTCGTGGTCGGCATGGTGAAGGGCCTGCGCTCGCCCGAGGGGATCCAGCTCGACCTGATGCGCACCTATGATGCCAATCCCTGGCAGGTGTTCTCGAAACTGCGATGGCCGGCGGCCATGCCGTTCCTGTTCGCCTCGATGAAAGTCGGCATCGCCATTTCGCTGATCGGAGCCGTGGTGGCTGAACTCTCCAACGCCTCGGGCGGCGGGCTCGGCGTCCGCCTGCTCACGGGCTCCTACAACGGCCAGACGGTGCAGATCTGGGCCGCCCTGTTCATCGCCGCCGGTCTCGCAGCAGTGCTGGTGGCCATCGTGGGCTCAGCCGAGCGTGTGGTGAACCGGCGCATGGGAGCCCGGGCATGAGGCGCGACCTGACCACCCTGCAGCTTTATCTGGCGCTGGTGGCTGCCGGGACCGGCCTTGTCGGTTTCGCCGCCACGCTCCCGACCCTTGGTGCGGCGCCGCTGCTGCAGGTGTTCTTTGCCTTCGCAGCGTTGTCGTTGCTGCGGCTCTTTCTGCCATGGCGGTTCTGGCTCGATGGTTTCATGGCCGTGCTCGGCGCATGGGCGCTGATCGCCTCACTTCCGACCGGCACCGCGATGCCCGTCCACCACTGGCTTGCGCTCTTCTCCGCCTGGGCCTTCGCCTGGCTGTTCGTGGAACGGCTTTCCGCCGCCATCAGAGCCGGCACGCTGCCCCACACCGGCACTGGCCTCGTCATTCCCCTGATGTTCGGCCTCACCCTTCTGGTGGTTTGGGAAGTGGTCACCCGGGGCGCCAACGTGCCGCCCGTATTGCTGCCGGCGCCCTCCGCCATTGCCGCGCGCCTTGCCGCCGAAACCGGCATCCTCTGGGCCGATTTCGTTCAGACCTTCATCAAGTCGGTCATTCCCGGCTACGTCATCGGCTGCCTTGCCGGCCTTCTCGTCGCCATCGCCGTCGATCGTTCGCCTTTCCTCAAGGCCGGCGTCATGCCGATCGGCAACTTCATGTCGGCCCTGCCCATCATCGGCATCGCCCCGATCATGGTGATGTGGTTCGGGTTCGACTGGCAGTCCAAGGCTGCCGTGGTCGTGGCGATGACCTTCTTCCCCATGCTGGTCAACACCGTCGCAGGCCTCAACGCTGCCAGCGTCATCGAGCGCGACCTGATGCGCACCTATGCGGCGAGCTACGGGCAGACGCTGTTCAAGCTACGCCTGCCGGCCGCCGCGCCCTTCATCTTCAACGCCCTCAAGATCACCTCGACTCTGGCCTTGATCGGGGCAATCGTAGCCGAATTCTTCGGGACACCCGTGGTGGGAATGGGGTTCCGGATATCGACCGGGGTGGGGCGTCTCGCCATCGACCTGGTCTGGGCGGAGATCGCCGTTGCGGCGGTCGCGGGGTCCGCCTTCTACGGGGTGATCGCCCTCATAGAAAGGGGCGTCACCTTCTGGCATCCGTCCGTCCGTGGTGGACGGGCGTAACCAACAGGGAAAAGGGAACGCAAGAAATGAAGAAGTTGATCGGAGGTCTCGTCGCAGGCGCGTTGGCGCTTTCGGCCCTCCCCGCCGTGGCGCAGGATGCCCTGACGCTGCAGCTCAAATGGGTCACCCAGGCCCAGTTCGCCGGTTATCTCGTCGCCGAGGCCAAGGGCTTTTATGACGAGGAGAACCTCGATGTCACCATTCTCCCCGGCGGCCCCAACATCGCCCCCGAACAGGTGATCGCCGGCGGAGGCGCCGA
Organism: Pseudomonadota bacterium; assembly: GCA_023437755.1. Taxonomy (GTDB): domain Bacteria; phylum Pseudomonadota; class Alphaproteobacteria; order Rhizobiales; family Devosiaceae; genus Devosia. Next base: position 691 of record JAEZFJ010000451.1, on the reverse strand, counting down.
CATCATCGTCACCTGGATGGCCGCCGGCATGGCCGCCCGCGAATCCGGCGTGCCGCTGGTCAACATCGCCCAGCCGTTCAAGCGGTCGGGCCTGATGATGATCTGCCCCACCGAAACCGGCATCACCTCGCCCGAGGATTTCCCCGGCCATACGCTTGGCGTCTGGTTCTTCGGCAACGAGTACCCGTTCTTTGCCTGGATGAACAAGCTGGGCATTCCCACCGACGGCTCCGCCGAGGGCGTCACCGTCCTGCAGCAGAGCTTCGATATCCAGCCGATGATCCAGGGCCAGGCCGACTGCATCTCGGTCATGACCTACAACGAGTATGGCCAGGCGCTCGATGCCGGCTATGGCCCGGACAACCTCACCATCTTCAACTACACCGACATGGGCAACGACCTGCTCGAGGACGGCCTCTATGTCATGGAGGATACCCTCGACGATCCGGCCAAGGTCGACGCCTACACCCGCTTCGTCCGCGCTTCCATGAAGGGATGGCAGTACGCGCTCGACAACCCCGATGAAGCCGCCGAGATCGTGGTCGAATCGGACGACACCGGCGCTGCCGAATACGATCACCAGCGCTACATGGTGGAAGAGGTCTCCAAGCTGGTCGATCCCGCGGATCCGGCCCTCAACATGGAAACCTACGACCGCACCGTCCAGGCTCTGCTCGACCAGGCCATCATC
>JAEZFJ010000371.1 GCA_023437755.1 Pseudomonadota bacterium | reverse complement strand
CTCGAAGGGCGGCCCGACAACGTGCTGTTCTACGCCACATCCAACCGCCGCCACCTGATGCCGCGGGACATGATCGAGAACGAGCGGGCTACGGCGATAAACCCCGGCGAAGCGGTGGAAGAGAAGGTATCGCTCTCGGACCGCTTCGGCCTGTGGCTTGGCTTTCACAACTGCGATCAGCCGACCTTCCTCAGCATGGTCAAGGCCTATGCCGACCACTACGATCTGGGCCTGGACGAGGAGACGCTGAACGCCCGTGCCATCGAATGGTCGCAGACCCGAGGTGCTCGCTCCGGCCGTGTGGCGATACAACTGGTGCGGACACTAGCGGGTGAGTTGGGCAAGGCGGTTTAGCGCCGCTCCCCACCAGGCACCAAAGAAAAAGGCCCGGACGGTGTCCGGGCCTTCAGAAAATGTCTTCAGAGGTACCGATCAGCTCAGCAGCGGCATCGGGTCCACTGGGGTGGCACCCTTGCGCAGTTCGAAGTGCAACTGCGACTGGGTCACCGAGCCGGTCTTGCCGGCGGCGCCGATCGTGTCCCCACGGTTGACCACGGCACCCTTGGCGACGTTCATCGACGAGAGGTGGGCGTAGGCCGAAACATACCCGTTCGGGTGCCGGATCAGCACCAAATTGCCGTAGCCCTCAACGCCAGAGCCGACATAGATGACGGTGCCATTCTCGGCGGCCGCCACGGGCGTGCCCTCGGACGCTTCGATGTTGATGCCGGTACCGCGGGACGCCGCGAAATCGACCAGCACACGCCCGCTCACCGGCCAGCGGAACTTGTCGTTGCCCGACATTGCCGGTTCGGGAGCCGCGGCGGCCGGCTGGGTGGCTGCCGGCGTGGCCGCCACCTGGGTTGGTGCCGGCTGCTGCGGGGCAGAAGCCGCAGGCGCGGCCGGTGCCGGAGTGACCGTGGCCTGCTGAAGGGTGGCGGAGGGCGCTGGCGCCGGCTGCGGTGCGGGAGCAGCTGCCGGCGTGGTGCTGGCGACCTGCACCGGCTGGCTTGCAGCGAGATCCGAGCGGCCTGGGATGACGATCTTCTGGCCGACCACGATCTTGTCGGGGGAGCCGAGGCTGTTGGCCTGCACAAGCGCCTGGGTGGTCACGTCATAGCGCCGGGCGATCGTGTAGAGCGACTCGCCGCTGGCAATGGTGTGATAATAGGCGCCGTAGGAATTGGCGGCGGCAGGAGCAACCGTCGGCGCCGTAGCGGCGACGGTGGGAACCGACGAATTGGTTGGCAGGGTGCCCAGCGCGGCCGGAGACGGCGCGGGCGCGGTCGAAGCAAGGGCGGTCTGGGCAGGCATGGCTGGCAAGGATCCCTGGGACGGTGAACTCAGTACAGGTAGGTCTTGGGACTGGACGGCGGGCGCAGATGCGGACGCCATCGGAGCAGGCTGGTTCCAGGCCGGCTGCTGGCTCGGCTGATTCCAGATCGGGGTGGTCGGGGCTGGCTGCGAGTTCCAGTTTCCGCCACCGCCGAGCGGCGCGGGCGGCAGGAACTGCTGCTCGGCGACCAAGGTCTGCGGAGCGCCTAAACTCGCCGGCATCGGCTGGTTGACGCTCTGCGGCGGCGCCTGTTGCAAGGTGCCGGTGGTGACAGGATCGCCGAAGGTGCGGCTACCAAGGCTGGAGCACCCGGAAAGCGCCACGGCGCCGACGATCAGGGTAGCCACGGCAACGGCATTCTTCGCGGCCGGGCGGGATAAGCGCATACTCATCAGCAAACTCGTGCGCAGGTACTCAACACGAGTTTGAATGTAGGCCGGTAAGGTAAAGGCGAGTTTAAGCTCGCTGCAGTTTGAGCAAAAAGAGCCGGAGCGGATTCCGGATTGGGTAAGGTTAAAGCGCAGACCCGCGCTGGAGCGTCAGCCGGCCGGCCAACTTGCCGGCCAGGCCATGATCGGTTTGCTGCAGCAGCATAGGGGTGACGGTGACGCTGTTGCCGCGCCGCATGCGCTCGAAATCCGCCTCCGGATCGAGCGGCAGCGGGGTCTCCGGAATGGCGATGAAAAACTTGCCCGGGTTGTCACTGCCATAATAGCGGAAGGGCGAACGGGAGAATCGCTGGTGGGGAACAACGGCGATTCCAGTGACCGCGTCCGGAGCACAGAACGGCAGGTTGACGTTGTAGTAGTGCTCGCGCCCCTCGGCGGCCTCGATCAGTGCACGGACCACCGCGGGACCATGATGGCGCGCATTCCGCCAATCCACATCGTGACCGTGCTCGTAATTGATGCCCTGGCTGATGGCGATGCCGATCGCGCCCTGCATGGCACCTTCCCGGGCGCCGGCGGCCGTGCCGGAGCAGTTGACGATGTCGCCGAGGTTCTGGCCGGCATTGACGCCGGACAGCACCACATCGGCCGGCTGGTCTGCCAACAGGTGGGTCATGCCGGCCACCACACAGTCGGCGGGTGATCCACCGACGACCGCATAGGTGCGGTCGTCGCGCTGGTCGAAGGCGAGTTCCCGCCCGAAGCTGAACCGGTGCCCTGCCCCCGACTGATTGCCATCGGGCGCCACGATCCATACGTCGTCGGTCAGCGTCCGGGCGATGTCGGCCATGATGGCGATGCCTGGCGCATCCACACCATCATCGTTGGTGATGAGGATGCGCATGGCTCAACGACCGCCGATGGTGGTGAGTCCGCCCATATAGGGACGCAGCACCTCTGGCACGGCGATTGAGCCGTCCTGCTGCTGGTAGTTCTCCATCACGGCGATGAGGCAGCGACCGACTGCAGTGCCGGACCCGTTGAGAGTGTGGACATAGCGCGGCGCCTGCTTCTCGCCGGCGGGCCGGTAGCGCGCCTCCATCCGGCGGGCCTGGAAGTCGCCGCAGACCGAGACCGAGGATATTTCGCGGTAGGTGTCCTGCCCGGGCAGCCACACCTCGAGGTCGTAGGTCTTGCGGGCGCCAAACCCCATATCGCCAGTGCACAGCTTCATGACGCGGTAGTGAAGCCCCAGCTGCCGCAACACGGTTTCGGCGCACCCGAGCATGCGCTCGTGCTCGTCGATGGACATTTCGGGAGTGGTGACGGACACGAGTTCGACCTTGTCGAACTGATGCTGGCGCAGCATACCGCGGGTGTCACGACCGGCCGAACCGGCCTCGGACCGGAAGCACGGCGTCAGCGCGGTGAGGCGAAGCGGCAGCTCCTCTTCACCGAGAATCGAATCGCGCACGAAATTGGTCAGAGGCACCTCGGCGGTCGGGATCAGCGCCAGCCGCCCCTCGCCATGTGGGGTGAAGAACAGGTCTTCCTCGAACTTGGGCAACTGGCCGGTGCCATAAAGCGCCTCATCGCGCACCAGTAGCGGTGGCTGCACTTCGGTATAGCCATGCTCGGTGGTGTGAAGGTCGAGCATGAACTGCCCCAGAGCACGCTCGAGCCGGGCGAGATGGCTCTTCAGCACGACGAAGCGGCTGCCGGAGAGTTTCGCCGCAACTTCGAAGTCCATCTGCCCGAGGGCTTCACCAAGCTCGTAGTGCTGCCTGGGCGCAAAGCTCAGGTCCGGCTTGGCCGGGCGAGCGCGGGCAGCCGTTTGGGGCGTACCGTTGGCACCGAAATACTCGACGTTGTCGTGCTCGTCGCTCCCTGTCGGAACATCATCGAGCGGCAGGTTCGGGATGGTTTCAAGGGCCTGCCGGAGTTCGGCTTCGACTGCGCGTTCCTCGGCTTCGTCAGCAGGGATCGTTTCCTTGAGGCGCGCCACCTCGGCCATGAGTTCCTGGGCCTTGGCCTCGTCCTTCTGTGCCTTGGCCTGACCGATCTGCTTGGAGAACGCATTGCGTTTCTCCTGAGCTTCGTTGAGGCGGGTGATCACGGCGCGCCGGCGCTCGTCGATCGCAATCAGATCGGAGGCGCGCACGGAAACATTCTTGCGCCGCGAAACGGCAGCGTCGAAAGCTTCGGCGTTGGCTCTGATCCATTTGATATCGAACATGGCGTGCGCGGGCCCCTGCCCGCCTCCGGTTTGGCTACAGGCTTATGGTCGGATGCCCAGGGCGTGCCTGCTCGCGCCGCGGGGCAACAGAAGCTGCGCCCGCGAACCAGCGGCGCAGCCTATTCGGACGATGAGCCGGAGAGTTCGGCTTCCTGCGCGGCCAGAGCCGCAGCCCGGCGCTTCTCGATGATGCGCACCGACAGAATGGAGAGTTCGTAGAGCGCGTACATGGGCAAGGCAAGACCGATCTGGGAAATCGGATCGGGCGGCGTGATGAAGGCCGCAAAGGCCAGAATGCCCACGATGGCGTAGCGCCGCCCCTTCTTGAGGAGCTCCACATTCACGAGGTCGATCTGCGCCAGGAGGGTCAGCACGATCGGCAGCTGGAAGCAGACGCCGAAGGCAATGATGAGCACCATGGCAAAGCCGAGATACTCCTTCACGCTCACCAGCATGACGATGTCGTCGGTCTGCATTCCGGCAAAGAAGTGCAGCGCCATGGGCAGGATGATGAAATAGACCATCGCCGTGCCGAGCAGGAAAAAGATCGGCGTCGCCACCAGGTAAGGGATGAACGCCTTGCGCTCGTGCTTGTAGAGGCCCGGCGCCACGAACATGTAGATCTGGCTCGCGATGACCGGAAAGCCCAGGAAGATGGCGCCGAAGAAAGCGACGTTCAGGTAAGTGAAGAACAGCTCCTGCGGCGCCGTGAAGATCAGTTCGGCGTCGGGAACAGCGTCCCGATAAGGCTGCAGCAGCCAGTTATAGATCGTCGAGGCGAAGATGAAGCAGATCGCCATCAGCGCGACCACGGCCACGACCGAATAGATCAGCCGCTTGCGCAGCTCGATCAGGTGCTCGATCAGTGGGGCCTCGCTCCCTGCGAGTTCGTCCTGTGTGGCCTTGGTGTCCTCAATGGGCTTGGTTTCGCTCATTCCGAGGATCCATCCGTGACCTTGACCGTCCGGCGGCGCTTGGGCGCTGCTGGCTCGGACTGGGCGGGAGCAGTTGCCGCATCGGCGGCAGACTTGCGGGTAGCTCGCTTGCTCGCAACAGGCTCAGCGGCGCCAGCATCGGCGCTCGGAGTAACGGCCTTGCGGGCAGGACGCTTGCGCGGCGCTGCAGGTTCTGTCTGGGCAGGCGACGGAGTTTCATCCACAGGAGCAGCTTCCACCGGCGGCAAATCCGTCGTCACAACCGGCCGGGTCGGTGCTGCCTTGGCCCTGACCGGGGCCTTGCGCTTCGGTGCCGGCTTGGTTTCGGCAATCTCCGCGTCGGCCGGTTCAGAAGTCTTAGGGGCGGCCGACGGCTTGAACCCGTACTCGGCGGCCTTCTCGTCGGCAGACTTGTCCACCGGCATGTTGGCGCGCGCCTTGATCTCGTCGACAACGCTCTCGACGTTCGGATCCGACGGCTTGAGGGCACCGCTGGGCTTCGGGCCCGCGGGCGTCATCGTGTTGAACTCGCGGCGGATTTCTTCGGTGGTCTTCTTCAGCGGTGCGGCAATGGAATTGCGGAGGTTGCGAACCTCGTCGAGACCGGTGCTGCGGTTGATCTCGCGCTGGAACTCCGTGCCCATGCGCCGAATTTGCCCGGCCAGCTTGCCGATGCGGTTCATCACCACAGGCAGGTCCTTCGGCCCGATGACGACAAGCGCCACGATGCCGAGCACCAGCATCTCCGTCCAGCCCAAGCCGAGCATGCTACGATTCCCTCAATCCGTTGCGCCGGCCGCCGGAGAACGCCTCTCAGGCGTCCTTCTTCTCGGCTTCGGTGGCAGCGGGAGTGGCGGTGTCGGCGGTGGTTGTTACACGCTCGACAGGCTTGTCCTCGTCCTTCATGCCCTTCTGGAAGGCTTTGATGCCC
>JAEZFJ010000429.1 GCA_023437755.1 Pseudomonadota bacterium | reverse complement strand
CATTTTGGCGCCTGCGGCGGCTGCCAGCTCCAGCACATGGATCGAGCCAGCTACGAGGCGTTCAAGATCGGGCTGGTGGAGACGCCGCTGCGGCAGGCCGGTCTCGACGCCAAGGTCACACGCTTCCTCGATGCGGCGGGGGATGGGCGCCGGCGGGCGACGCTGCATGCAAGGCGCGAGGGCGCCGGCTATATGCGGCTCAGGAGCCACCAGGTGCATCCGATCGACCAGTGCCCGATCCTGGTGCGCGCACTCGATCCGGCGCCGGAAATCACCCTGGCGGTGCTGGAGGCGATCGGGGAGGCCGATGTCAGCTTCACGGCGACGCTGAGCGGGCTCGACGTGGCGGTCCGCACGGAAAAGAAGCAGGCGCGGCCGGAGCGGCTGGTGCCCGTCGCCACCCGCTTCCGGCTGGCGCGGCTGGCACTGAACGGGGAGATGGTGCTGATGCATGCGCCACCGGTGATCGCCATGGGACGGGCGCAGGTCGAGCTGCCGATCGGCAGCTTCCTGCAGGCCACGGCGGAAGCGGAAGCGGCCTTGGCGGACTATGTGATCGCTGCCGTCGGCAAGGCGAAGCGGGTCGCCGACCTGTTCTGTGGGGTGGGACCCTTCGCCCTGCGGCTGGCCGAGCAGGCAACCGTGTTCGCCGCCGACAGCGACAAGGCCGCGATCATGGCGCTCGACAAGGCGAAACGGCACGCAAAAGGGCTGAAGGCAATCACGACTAAACCGCGCGACCTGTTCCGGGACCCGCTGACCCGGTTCGAGCTCGACTACGATGCTGTGGTTCTCGATCCGCCACGGGCCGGGGCCGAGGCGCAGGTGAAGGAGCTCACCGCCTCGAAGGTGAAGCTGGTGGTGATGGTTGCCTGCGACGCCCGCAGCTTCGCGCGTGATGCCGCAACGCTGGTGAAGGCCGGGTTCCAACTCGAGCACCTCTTGGCGGTCGATCAGTTCACGCTATCAACCCACGTTGAAATCGCTTCAACTTTTCGGCGCTAGCGCAACCCAGTCCGGGCGCTGACGTTGGGCCAGGTATCCAACACATCACCTTTGTGCGGTGGGGCACCGCTGCAAAATGGAGCCTACCAATGCAAGTTTTCAAGACCAGTCTTGCCATCGCTGCGCTGTGCGCCGCGACCATCGTCCCGACCTTTGGCCAGCAGCAGTCGCTGCGCACCAACCGCGTCGAGCCGCCCCAGGGCGTGTTCATTGACGAGTATGGCACCTCGTTCACCTTCTCGGCCTGCGGTGAAGGCGCCGCCCTGTGCGGCGTGCTCAACGACATCCAGGGCAATTCCCGAACCGAAGAGAACCTCGCCTATGTCGGCCAGCAGGTCATGCAGGCGCAGCCCACGGGCCCCAATACATGGGAAGGTACGGTGATCTTCGATGGCAAGGAAGCCAAGGCAACGATCACCCAGACCGGACCGGACACGGTCGAGATCCAGGGCTGCCGCGCCGCGATCCTGTGCCAGACGCTGGTGTTCAGCAAGGCGTCGTAAGCGCTGGTCATCGCGGTGTAAGCAAAAGAACCCCGGCTGCGGCCGGGGTTTTTTGCTGCCCCCGCGACCTCGTGGTTCGACGGGCTCACCATGAGGTTTACGGGAATGCGGCGCGCGCCGATGCTTCGTAGACCTCATCCTGAGCTGGTCGAAGGAGGAGGTCGCGGGCACTAACGCCTCAGCACACCGTCGCGACGCGGTCCTTGATGACCTGGAGGACCTCGTCACCGGGGCGCTTCCACCAGTTCTCGGTGGAGAAGATCTCCACCTCCTGGGGGCCGTGGTAGCCGGCAGCCTCGATCATCCGGCGGATGGATTTGAGGTCGATCACGCCATCCCCCATCATGCCGCGGTCGTTGAGCATGTCGCGGGTGGGCACGAGCCAGTCGCAGATGTGATGGGCGAAGATGCGCTTCATTCGACCGGCACGCTGGATGGCGCGCTCGAGATTGGGGTCCCACCAGACGTGGTAGACATCGACGGCGACGCCCACGGTTTCCCCCAGAGTCTCGCAGATGTCGAGCGCCTGATCGATGGTGTTCACGCAGGCGCGGTCGGCGGCATACATCGGATGCAGCGGCTCGATGGCGATGCGGACGCCGGAGGCCTTGGCGTGAGGCAGCATGGCCGCGATGCCGTCAGCGACCATGCGACGGGCGCCGGGCAGGTCCTTGCTGGAGCCGGGCAGGCCGCCGACCACCAGCACCAGGCAATCGGCGTTGAGCGCCGCGGCCTCGTCGATGGCGCGCAGGTTGTCATCGATCGCCTTCTGCCGCCCCTCTGCGGTTTCCGCCGGGAACATGCCGCCGCGGCAGACGCCGGTGACCTGGAGCTTGTTGTCGCGCACGATGCGGGCAGCTTCATCGAGACCGATCGCGGCGATCTGGTCGCGCCACGGGGAAATGGCGGTGATGCCGTGACGGAGGCACCCGTCGACGGCCTCGGCAAAGCCCCACTGCCCGCGAGTGGTGGCGAGGTTCAGCGAGATCACGGTGTCGGCGCTCATGCCGCCACCCCATGAACGGCAAGGACGTCGCGCATGCGCCGCGCGGCGAGTTCGGGATCGGCGAGGACGCGGGCCTTGTCGGCGAGGCGGAAGAGCTCGGCAAGGTGCTGCAGCGAGCGCGTCGACTGCTGGCCGCCAATCATGGCGAAGTGGTCCTGCAGACCATTGAGATAAGCCAGGAACACGCCGCCGGTCTTGTAGAAGCGGGTCGGGGCCGCAAAGATATGGCGGCTGAGTGGGACCGTCGGCTCGAGCAGGTCAAAGAACTCGTTGGTGTTGCCGCGGCCGAGGGCGGCAAGACCTGCGGAGGCGGCAGGAGCGATGGCATCGAAGATGCCGAGCAGGGCGTGGGAGTAACCCTGGTCGTCGCCGGCGATCAGATCGGCGTAGTTGAAGTCGTCACCGGTGTACATCTTCACCGATGCCGGCAGCCGGCGGCGCATGGCGATCTCCTTCTCGGCGGAAAGCAGGGAGATCTTGATGCCATCGACCTTCTCCGCATTGGCGGCGATGACGTCGAGGCAGACGTCCATGGCGGCGTCGTGGTCACCACTGCCCCAATAGCCTTCGAGCGCCGGATCGAACATTTCGCCGAGCCAGTGGAGAATTACCGGCTGCTTCACCTGCGAGAGGATGCGGCCATAAACGCGGGCATAGTCATCAGGGGACCTCGCCGCCGCAGCAAGGGCACGGCTTGCCATCAGGATCACACGGCCGCCCTCATTTTCGACGAAACCGACCTGTTCCTCGTAGGCGCGGATGATGTCGTCGATGGTCACGTCGGGACCGGGCACGAGATGATCAGTGCCGGCGCCATAGGCGATCAGCGCATCATCGCGAGTGCGGGCTTCGGCCTGCGAGCGGCGGATCAGGTCCTGCGCATCCGCCCAAGTCAGGCCCATGCCGCGCTGGGCGGTATCCATGGCTTCGGCAACGCCGAGGCCGAGATCCCAGAGACGGTGGCGGAAGGCGAGTGTCTTGTCCCAGTCGATGGCAGGGGTGAGCCAGGGATCGTTGTTCGCGAGCGGGTCGGCGACCACATGCGCTGCCGCAAAGGCGATGCGCGGGAAGTCGCTGGCGTTGAACTTGACGAAGGGAATGGGATCGCCGGTCAGCGTGTAGGGGCTGATCGAGCGATCGGGATTGGGCAGGTTGATCGTGGGCATGTGACTTCCTCGAAGTCTCAACAAACTCGGTGGCATCCCCGCCAAGGCGGGGACCCATCCTGAGGTCTTGTCATCAACGCTGAGGGCGGATGCATCTCAGGATGGGCCCCGGCGCAAGGCCGGGGTGACATCCGGTGGGTGTGGGCAGAGAGTGCCTCCCTGGAAGACCGTCAGAACTGCAGTTCCGGCACGTCGAGCCAGCGGCGTTCGGCCCAGCTCTGGAGGCCGAGTTCGGCGAGCTGCACGCCCCTGGCGCCGGCCTCGAGACCGTATTCCCAGGGGGCGTCCTCGGCGACGTGCTTGAGGAACATCTCCCACTGCGCCTTGAAACCGTTTTCGGCGGGCCCGTTGTCCGGCACCTCTTCCCAATCGCCGAAGAAGTTCATGGTCTGCGGCTGGTCGGGGTTCCACACCGGCTTGGGCGTGTTGACGCGATGCTGGGTCCAGCACTTGTGCAGGCCCGCAACGGCAGAGCCGTGGGTGCCATCGACGTGGAAGGTGACGAGATCGTCGCGGCGAACGCGGGTGGTCCAGCTGGAGTTGACCTGGGCGACGATGCCACCCTCGAGTTCGAACGTCGCGTAGGCGGCGTCATCGGTGTCGGCCTGGAAGCGGTTGCCCTTTTCATCGACGCGTTCGGGAATGTGCGTGGCGCCGAGGCAGGAGACGGCTTTGACCGGAGCGAAGGTGTTGTCGAGCACGTAGCGCCAGTGGCAGAGCATGTCGATGATGATGCCACCGCCATCGGCCTTGCGGTAGTTCCAGCTGGG
>JAEZFJ010000378.1 GCA_023437755.1 Pseudomonadota bacterium | reverse complement strand
CCTCCCGACCGGCTATATGCGAATTAATGATGGCCTTGGCAAGGCCCGCGGTAGGGGCAACACGCAAATCCGCCGGGGTGATCGTCGGTTCGACTTGGCGGCGGAGCCCCGAGGCGGTGGCGCCTCTGAGTTCCCGGCGGCAGAGTACCGGAAAGCGAATGCAAACAAAAGCAACCGGGTTTGGAAAGCAGCCGGTAACGCGCCCTGTCTACCTCCGAGGTCACCCTCAGGGAGGATAGCTTGGATTCCCTCTACCGACTGCTGACCGCCCTGGGATACCCGCCGGAGGGCATAGACTGGCTGCGGAAGCGGAGACTGCTGGTCATCGTCCTGCTGGCCATCGCGGCCTGGGCGCTTTTTATCGCAGCAGGCTGGCTTGTCTGGTCAACCCTGACCCGCGCCTAGTCCGGGAACGGCCAACTGCGGCTGCGCCCATCGGACACCGTATCGACCGTGCCAAGGATGATGATCAGCGGGAGCAGGAAGAGCCACATTGCTGCAATCTGAAGGCGACGGAATGTAAGCATGCTGGAGCCCGTGGTGCGTTCGTGACGTACCGAGACGGCTGCTGCCGATCTCGTGGGCGTTCCAGGCGTGCGCCAGGCTCGACAGCTTCATCTCATGAGCGGCCGGCAATCGAAAGCGTAAGGACTCGTTAACCTTACCGGCCGGGCGGATGCACCCGCCGCCTCTCCTCAAGAGGAGAAGAGGTCGGTTCAGGGAGCAGTCCCTACCGCGCCTCGCGCCGGATTTCGCGGGCCATGGTGAGGCTGCGGGCGAGGCGGGAGGCCCAGAGCGCCACGCCGCGTGGCTCCAGGATTTCGTCGTGGCGCATTTCGACCATGGTGGCTTCGATGCCGCGGCCATCGCCGTGCCGCTCGAGGGTGAGGGTCACGCCCTTGAGCGCGGCATAGGGTTCGTTCCAGCCCACATTGAGTGTGGCGTCCTCGGCCTTGAGCGCGCCATAGAGCGCCTGGGTGAAGCCGACGTCGACGCCGTGCAGCAGGCCGATGGGCCAGGGCCGCGCCACGCCATGGTAGACCGGCGTGAACGAGTGCATGCAAACGAGGATCGTCTCCTGACCCGCATGGCGGCGGGATTCGAGCAGGGTCTCGATCGAGGCATGATAGGGACGGTGATAGTGGGTGATGCGGAACTCCCGCTCCGCGTCATCGAGGATCTCGTTGGCGGCAATGCGCGTCGATTCCGACAGGGTCCAGATCAGGTCGGGCGAATCGAGCTCGCGATTGCAGTCGATGATCAGCCGGCTGACGGTGGATTCCACCAGCGGTGCATCGAGCAGCGAGGAAAGCGCGCGCGACACGGCGAGGGCTCCGGGGTCCCACGCAATATGGCTCAGCCGCTCGACCGGGCTCAGCCCTAGCGTCCCGTAGCGTGCCGGCAGGCGGTTGCTGGCATGGTCGCACACCACCACGAAGGGCGACCTGCCCCGCGCGTTGGAAACCAGAACTGCGCGTTCGCGCCAGCCGTCCGCCTGCATCGTGTGCCCAATGGTTCCTGTCATCCGCCGTCGAATCACGGCGGCCCTGCCTTACTCGACTTCCCGCAGTCCGAGGAAGTCCGATGCGTTCATCCGGATCTTCGGATCGGTCTCGCCGATCGCGGCCGGGTCCTTGCCATCGTAGACGAGCCGGTCGAGCACCGTCTGGATCACCGCCAGCCGGGCACGGCGCTTGTCGTTGGCGCGGATCACCGTCCAGGGGGCGTGCAGCGTGTCGGTTCGGCGCAGCATCTCGTTGCGGGCATCGGAGTAGTCGTGCCACTTGTCCAGCGCCTCGATATCCATCGGCGACAGCTTCCAGGTCTTGAGCGGATCGTGCCGGCGGTCATGGAAGCGCTTGAGTTGCATCTCCCGCCCGATCGACAGCCAGAACTTGAACAGGTGGATGCCGTCCTTGACGATGCGCTTCTCGAACTCCGGTGCTTCCTCGAGAAACAGCCCCACCTCTTCGGACGTGGCAAAGCCCATCACCCGCTCGACGCCGGCTCGATTGTACCAGGAACGGTCGAACAAGGCGGCCTCACCAGCGGCCGGCAGCCAATCGACATAGCGCTGGAAATACCATTGGGTGCGCTCGCGGTCGTTCGGGTTTGGAAGCGCCACGACGGTGTTGTAGCGAGGGTTCAGGTTCTGCAGGTACGCCTTGATGGCACCGCCCTTGCCGGCCGCGTCGCGACCCTCGAACAGGATGACGATGCGATCGCCGTGCCTGGCCATTTGCGCCTGCAGCCGTACCAGTTGCACCTGCAGCCGGTGCATGTGCTCTTCATACTCGTCCTTGCCCAGCTTTTCCCTGTAGGGGTAGTCGCCGGAAGTGAGGGCGCGATCCTTGACCCCCTTGGGCAGATGCGGATCATCGATGTCGAAGTGGCCGAGAATGTCGCTCACGGTGGTGCTGTCGCTCCCCTGTCATGTGGGCCATGATATAGACCCGCCCCCAGGTGCCGAGGGAGCCCAATCTGGCTGATCCGTCGAAGCAGGACCTGTCCCCTACAAAGCCGCGGCCCCTGCCGTGGTTGCGGGTCGTTGCGAACCGATTTTTCGCCCAGGCGCCACTGGTGGCGGCGGTGGGAATCGTGTTCGCGGTGCTGGTCGTGCTCGGACACCTGCCGCTCGGCTGGGCAGCGTTGTCCTTCGCGGCCCTCTCGATCTGGGCAGCGGTGATTCCGTCCGGTGTGGTCGCGGTGTTGCCGGCCAGGCAGGAGGTGGCGCCCACCGGCAGTGACGCCGACGCCATCGCCGCCTTTGCCGACGCGCTCGCCGAACCCTGCTTCGTGCTCGACCGGCGCGCGGTGGTTATTCATGCCAATGACGCTGCGGCGCGGCGCTTCTCCTCGGTGGCCCCCGGGCGAATGATCACGCTGGCGCTGCGCGATCCGGAGTTCATCCGCTCGGTCGACCTGGCTCTGCGCCTCGGCGCGCCGCGCACGGTGGAACTGCACGAGACCATTCCCTCCGAGACCTGGGAGAACGTCCTCGTCGCCCCGCTCCGCCGCCACGGCGTCGAGTGGCTGGAGGACACCAACCGGCAACTGATCGTCACCTTCCACAGTCTTACCGAACTCAAGCGTGTCGATGCGCTGCGCACCGACTTCATCGCCAATGCCAGCCATGAGCTGAGGACGCCACTGGCCTCGCTCATGGGCTTCATCGACACCCTGCTCGGTCCCGCCGCCCGCGATGCCGAGGCGCGGGCGAAGTTTCTCGGCATCATGCGCGGGCAAGCCGAGCGCATGAGCAAGCTGATCGACGACCTGCTGAGCCTGTCGCGCATCGAGATGCACCAGCATCTGCGCCCCACCGACAGCGTCGATCTGGCGGGACTGTTGCGC
>JAEZFJ010000362.1 GCA_023437755.1 Pseudomonadota bacterium | reverse complement strand
GGGGGTGGCCGGCACAACCCGGCAATGATGCGCATGCTCAACGAGCGGGCTGGCGTGGATGCCGTGCCAGCCGAGGCTGTGGGATGGCGTGGCGACGCCATCGAGGCCGAGTGCTTCGCCTTCCTCGCCGCCCGCGTGCTGCGCGGACTGCCGATCAGTTTCCCCACCACCACCGGCGCGCCGCGGCCGCTGACCGGTGGGCGGGTTGCGGGCTAGTCCGCCAGCACCCGCACGAAGTGGTTGTCGCCGACCTGCCGCGTCTCGTCCTGCGGCAGGGCCGAGCGGCGGCGGATGTCGTCCACATGGCTCAGCTCATCCGGAGTGGACTGGTCGAAGCGGCGGTCCGGGTCCGGCACCGCGGCCAACAGCAGCCGCGTATAGGGATGCTGCGGGTTGCCAAGCACGCTGTCGGTTGCGCCCCATTCGACGATCTGGCCGGCATACATCACCATGATGTCCTCGGCGACATAGCGCGCCGTGGCGATGTCGTGGGTGATGTAGAGCAGCGCCAGCTGCTCCTCCGCCTTCATGGCGTTGAGCAGGTTGAGGATGCCGAGCCGCACCGACACGTCGAGCATCGAGGTCGGCTCATCGGCGACGATCACCTGCGGATTGACCGCCAGCGCCCGCGCGATGCTGATGCGCTGCCGCTGCCCGCCCGACAATTCATGCGGGAACTTGCTCATCAGCTGCCCGGGGTCGAGCTTCACCCGGGTGAGCAGCTCTTCCGCCGCCGCCCGGCGCGCGGCCCCGGCCAGCCCCGGCTGGTGCAGCTTCAGCGGTCGCTCGAGGTGATAGCGGAGGGTGTGGGCCGGGTTGAGCGAGGAAAACGGGTCCTGGAACACCATCTGCACCGCCGACCGGTAGGCCTTGAGCGCCTTGCCGTCCGCCCTGCCCAATGGCTCGCCGCGGAACAGGATCTGCCCCGCATCGGGGGTGTACTCGCGCATGATCAGCCGCGCCGCCGTGGTCTTGCCCGACCCGGACTCCCCCACCAGCGCCAGCGTCCGCCCGGCGTGAAGCCCGAACGACACCGACCGGGCGGCATAAACCGCGCCGTCGCCGCGGCCGAACACCTTCGACACCCGCTCGAGCGCCAGGATTGGCGATGCGCCGCTCATGCTCCAGCTCCTGCGCTGATCTTTTCGCCATTCAGCCGCGGCATCGAGGCCCAAAGCCGCTTGGTGTAGGGGTGCTGCGGCGCCCGATAGATGGTCTGGGCGTCGTTCACCTCCACCAGCTCGCCCTCGAGCATGATGCCGATGCGGTCGCTGACCTGCACCATCAGCCCGAGGTCGTGGGTGATGAACAGCACCGAGAAGCCGAGCTGCTTCCGCAACACGTCGATCCGCTGCAGGATCTCGCGCTGCACCACCACGTCGAGCGCCGTGGTCGGCTCGTCCATGATCAGCAGCTTGGGGTTGAGCGCGAGGCACATGGCGATCACCGTGCGCTGCCGCATGCCGCCCGACATCTGGTGCGGATAGGCCGTCAGCCGGTCCGGGGAGATATCGACGAGCTTCAAGAGCTCCGCCGCGCGCTGCCGCGCCTCTGCCCGCGTGGCGCCGGTATGGGCGTGGAGCACGTCGTAGAACTGCGCCTCCACCGTCAGGACGGGGTTGAGCGAGTTCATCGCGCTCTGGAACACCATCGCCACCTCGCTCCATCGGAAACGCCGCAGCGCCTCGTCCTCGAGCGCCAGCACGTCGCGCCCGCCAACCAGGATCTGGCTGCCCTTGCGGATCAGGGCGGGGGGGCGATGCAGCCGGCTCACCGCAAAGGCGATGGTCGACTTGCCACACCCCGATTCCCCCGCGAGCCCGAAGAACTCGCCCGGCGCGATGTCGAAGCTCACATCCTTGACGGCGTGGAAGTCGCCCTCGGCGCCGACATAGTCGATGGTGAGGTTGCGGATGGACAGAACCGGCTCGCTCACAGCTTGCCCTCCCCGAGCCGCACCATCCGCGTCCAGCGGTTGAGCATACCGCCGGTCCGCAGGCGCGGATTGGCAATCTCGTCGATGGCGAAGTTGATCAGAGCCAGCCCGAGCCCCAGCAGCGCCAGCGCGAAGCACGGCGCCAGCAGGTCCCACCACGCGCCGACCGACAGCGCCGAGGCGTTCTGGGCGTTGTAGAGCATGATCCCCCAGGAGACGGTGTTGGGGTCGCCGAGCCCGAGGAACTCCAGCGTCGCCTCGGTGATCACCGCGAAGATGACGCTGCCGATGAAGTTGATGCCGACGATGGAAATCAGGTTCGGGAAGATCTCGAGCGCCATGATGCGCCAGCCCGGCTCGCCCAGCATCTCGGCGGACTTCACGAAATCCCGCTGCCGGATCGACAGCGTCTCCGCTCGCGTCACCCGCACGCCCCAGGCCCAGGAGGTGAGGCCCAGAATGAGGGCGATCACCAGCGGGCTCGCCTGGCCGATGAATGCGGCCAGCACCAGCAGCAGCGGCAGGTTCGGCACCACCAGCACCATGTTGGTAAAGAAGTTGATGACCTCGTCGACCACGCCGCCCTTGTAGCCGGCGATGATGCCGAGCACCGTGCCGATCACCGTGATCATCAGCCCGGCGCCGACGCCGACGGCCAGCGATACCCGTGCCCCATGCACTAGGCGCGAGAACACGTCGTGGCCAAGCCGCGTCGTGCCCAGCCAATGCTCCCAGGAGGGAGCCTGGTGCGGCCGGCCCACCCGGCGCACGGGGCTGTACTCGGTCAGGAACGGCGCGAAGATCGCCACCAGCACGATCAGCAGGAGGATGGCGAGGCCCACCACCGCCTTGCGGTTGTGCAGCAACTGCTTGAGGAGCGTCACGGGTTACGCCTTCTTCAGGCGCGGATCGAGCAGGACATAGCTCAGATCGACGATGAAATTGGAGATCAGCATCGCAGCGGTCATGATCAGCAACTGCCCCTGGATCACCGGGTAGTCGCGCGCCAGGATCGCCTGGTAGAGCGTGTTGCCGAGGCCCGGATAGTTGAACACCACCTCGGTCACCAGCGAGCCGCCGAGCACGGTGCCGATGGCGATGGCAAGGCTCGATATCGTCGGCAGCAGCGCGTTGCGCGCCGCGTACCACAGCATCACCAGCGTGTCCGAAAGCCCTTTGGCGCGGCCCATGACGATGTAGTCCTCGCCAAGCAGGTTGATCATGTTGTTGCGCATGGTCACCGCAAACCCGCCGGTGAGCACGATCACCAGCGTCAGCATCGGCAGCGTGCCGTGGTAGATCACGCTCGAGATATACGGC
This sequence comes from Pseudomonadota bacterium, assembly GCA_023437755.1. GTDB lineage: Bacteria > Pseudomonadota > Alphaproteobacteria > Rhizobiales > Devosiaceae > Devosia. Next base: position 2,816 of record JAEZFJ010000362.1, on the reverse strand, counting down.
CAGTCGAACGCCGGATCGAGCAGGGGATTGGCGGCATAGCCGTTGGGGAACCAGCGCAGCGTGTAGCCGAACACGAACAGCATCAGCAGCGACACCACGACCGCCGGCACAGAGCTCGAGAAGATCGCCGACATCGACACGATCGAGTCGAACAGCGTGCCGCGCCGCCAGGCGGCCATGATGCCATGAAGGTGCCGAGCATGAAGCTGACCAGTGTCGCGACGCCGACAAGGCCCAGCGTCCACACCAGCGCCCGTCCGAGCAGTTCGGTCACCGGCAGCGGGAAGTACTTGATCGAGCGTCCGAGATCGCCGGTGAACACGCTCTGGAGATAGGCGAGGTATTGTTCATGCAGCGGTGCGTCGATGAAGCCGAAGGTCAGCTTCAGCGCATTCATGTTCTCGATCGACAGTTCGGAGCCCGCGCTGGCGAACATGATCTGGATCGGATCGCCGGGCATCAGTCGCGGCAGGAAGAAATTGATGGTGGCAGCAGCCAGGAACGCCGCCAGGTAGAACGCCAGCCGCCGGAGCAGAAAGGCCATGTTGCTTGATCACTCCTGGGCTGGGGAAGCCGCAGACTATTCACCCACCCGATTGTCACCCCGGTCGGGGCCATCCTGAGATCTCAAGATGGATCCCCGCTTTCGCGGGGATGACACCGGGAGTGAGTGTATTTCCCTTCATTGAAGGCTGGTTTGGCGGGAACGCAAGGGCTCGCCCCCGCCAAACTCCGGATCACTCCGTCACAGGCTCGAGATCGAGCAGCTGCAGCAGGCGTGCCGGGTTGGTGACCGAGACGACCGGGGAGTACTTCGGGTTCTCGGCATCGGCCCAGCCGGTCCAGCGGGTGGTGTTGTACTGGTAGAAGGCCGGGCTGTTGTAGAGCGGAACAAGCGGCATGGCCTCGGCCACCAGCAATTGCACCTGGTCCATGATCGCCTTCTGCTCGGCGGGATCCTTGAGCTGGGTGTACTGGCCCAGCAGTTCGACCACCTCGGCGTTCTCCCAATGCGGGGCCGTGAAGCGGCTCTTGCCGAAATCTTCCGGGTTGAACGAGCGGATATAGGGCAGGTACGGGTTGGCAGCGGCGGCAAGGGCATTGAGCGTCAGCTCGAAATTGCCGGCGATGAGGTCCGATGTCCATACGGCCGCTTCAGGCGTCGACATCGAGACGTTGATGCCGGCTTCCGTCAGCGTTTCCATGGCGATCTGGACCGCGTCGATCCAGTCCGTCCAGCCATTGGGAACCTTGAAGTCGAGTTCGATCGGCGTGCCATCCGGATTGTCGCGGAAGCCGTCGCCGTCGGCGTCGACATAGCCGGCCTCGTCGAGCAGCGCGATGCCGGCTTCAAGGTCGAAGCGGCCGTACTGACCGAACTGTGTCTCGACTTCCGGGTTGGCGAACGACGCGTACAGTTCGCCAAGACCCGACGGGTCCTCGTTGACCAGCGGATAGCCGTAGCCGGCGATGTCGACGATGGTCTGCCGGTCCACCAGCATGCTGATGGCGCGGCGGAAGTCGACGTCATTGAACGCCTTGCGGGCGTTCTCGTCCGGCGAGATCTGCGACATCTGCAGCGACACCAGGCTCGACGGCGTGAACCAGTAGTGGTGGTGCTCCGGGTCCTTGGCGACGAAGGTGTTGTCGATGTCCGGGATGAAGCTGGTGCCCCAGTCCAGGTTGCCCTCGGCCAGGGCGGCGAGCACCTGCGGGTTGTCGGCCAGTTGCGGCATGCGCAGGCAGTCGACCTCGAGGTTGTCGGCATCCCAGTAGTGCGGGTTGCGGCACTGCTCGTAGACCTGCGGAGTGAAGCGGGTGATCTCGGTCATCGGACCGGAACCGACGGGGTTTTCGTTTGCGAAGGTCACCGGGTCTTCGACCTCGGACCAGACGTGCTCCGGCACGATCGGCATGCCGACGATGGTGTTGGCGATCAGCGAGTTCGGCTCGTTGAGGTTGAAGCGCACGGTGCGCTCGTCGACCTTCTCCACCGAGGCGAGCTGCGGCGTGATGGAGATGAAGTCCAGCGCCGGAAACTGCTTGATGTAGTCGTAGGTGAAGATCACGTCGTCAGCGGTGAAGGCCTCGCCGTCGGACCACTTCAGCCCTTCGCGCAGGGTGAAGGTGATCGACTTCAGGTCGTCGGCCAGTTCGTAGCTCTCGGCGAGGCGGTAGTTCGGCTCGTTGGCCTTGAGCCGGTTGAACACCACCAGCGGCTCATACATGAAGTCGAGCGTGGTGTAGCGGGCCGAGGTCTGGCTGAAGGGATTGAAGTTGCGGACGAAGGTGGTGACCTGCTCCGAAGCGAGGGTCAGCACGTTGCCGCTATCCTGCGCACTGGCCGGCATCGCAACTGATGCCAGGAGACCGACGGCGGCGGCCGTCAGCAGCGATGTTCTGATCATTATGCTCTCTCCTTGTCCGGCCGCTACAGGCCGTTCTCCTTGAAAATGCGTTTCACCTCGGCGTGGAGTGCTGAAACATCCACGCGCTTGTTCCCGAGCCTCGCCTGAGCCCGGTTGATGCGTGCGAGGCTTTCGTCGGTCAGCGGTCCCGCTGCCTTCGCTGCCGCCTCGCTGGCAGCCAGATCGCCCTGGCTGTGCAGGGCAATGTCGTATCCGGCGTCGAGCGCGGCTCGCACCCGCTCCGGCCAGCTTCCCTTGAGCGCCTCCATGGTGAGGCAGTCGGTGATCAACACGCCATCATAGCCGAGCTGATGTCGAATCAACTGGCACACCGCCGGGGATACTGAGGCAGGTCGCTCCGGGTCGATGCGGGTGAAGATCAGGTGCGCGACCATGGCCCAGGGCGCA
>JAEZFJ010000340.1 GCA_023437755.1 Pseudomonadota bacterium | reverse complement strand
GCCTAGAACAGTTCGATATCGTCGGCCGGCACCGGGACCGCAACGCGGCGGCGGGCAAGGGCCATTTCTTCACGGGCAACCGAAGCGCCGAGATCGCTGTCGAGGCGCTTGACGAAAGCCCGTCCGGAATGGGGCTTGAACAACACCCGGCGGGCATAGGTGCCACCGACGTCCTCGCTGGTCGCGACGTAGCCTTCCATCGACAGGAACTGGCGGATGAACTCGATATTCTTGGCACCGACGTCATCGAGGGCCGCATTGATCTTGCCGCCCCCGAAGATCTTGATCTCCAGGTTCTGCTTCTTGCCCGTGCCACGGCTGAGGACCTTGTTGATCAGTTGCTCCATCGCGAAGGCGCCATAGCGGGCGGATGCGCCGTAGCGATCCCGTGCCGAGCCGGACTGCTCGGCCAGCAGGAAATGGTTCATGCCGCCGACATTGGCGACGCGATCGCGCACGCAGGCAGAGATGCAACTGCCGAGGACGGTGGAGAAGGTGATGTCCGGCTCGTCCGCGACGTGGCAGTCCCCTTGGTGCACGTTGGTGACTACCCCGCGATCGAATTCGGGGGGAAGAGAATGCACCGCAACCATCTGACGCCTTTGTTGTACCCGGAACGCCCAGTAATCCCGGATGCTACGTTGAACTCGTTAGCCAATCGCTAACCACGCCGCCGGGCCGCGAAGGCTGGCAATAAGAGCTTTAGGAATAGGGCCTAGGGTGTTGGGAGTGGGCTCGGGAAAGTATCTATGTCTTTGCAGAAACTGGCGAGGGAATTGGACGAAACGGCGCGCCAGTCTTCTTCCATGCTGGAGGGGATCACCGAGGCGCTGGACGTCCTCGGCGACCGCAATCTGGTCACCAATCCTGCCGTTCGCGAAGCGGTTCAACTGATCATCACCGCCATTCAGGGCCAGGATCGAATCGAGCAGCGCTGCCGCAACATGGCTCTCGCCGTGCGACAGTTCGCGCTGCTGCCTCCGTCTGCGCCACCGAAGGATTATGAAGAGATCTGGGCCGGGCTCACGCTCGATGAGCTCCGCGTTCCCGCCCTGTCGGGCATAGCAACAGCCCACCCCAGCCACGGCGAAGTCGAGCTGTTCTGAGGCCGCCGGCGATCAGACGGACGGGGAGAAGTCGTCGCTCCTGGCGAACGAAGCTCCCTTGGCTGGCCGGGCCGCCAGGATCGCGGCGAGCAGTACCTGTTCGTCCACCGGCTTGCGAACCCACGCAGCGTGCGGCAGCCCCCGCCGATCCGCTGGAGCGTAGCCACTGACATAGACAAAGGGGATCGACCGGGCAGTCAGTTCCTCGACCAGTTCATCGCACCAGCCGTCACTCAGGCTGACATCGACAGTGGCGAAGTCGATAGCCTGGCGCTCCAGCAGCTCGAGGCACTGGGCTATGCCAGGCGCCACCTCCACCGCCGCAACGCCGTGAGACCCGAAGAGCTCGGCCAGCTCGGAGGCGATGAAATATTCATCCTCGAGGACGAGTATGGAGTCTATGTGGGAAAGAGCGTGCACGACGGCTGTCCTTGGCGCAGCCGCTCCGGGGTGGAGTAGCTCAATCCGAGCAGGAACATCCGATAATCAGGGTGCAAATGATCGACGGGCAGCGCATGCCCGGTCAGTCAGGAGATACTACGGCAATCGAGCCGGAAAAGATAGCGGCAGTTTCCCGAGGGGAAACTGCCGTCCCGGGCACTGCCCTCAGTTGTCCATCCGGGCGCCGGAGACAACGGCATGCAGATCGATCAGTCCGACCATGCGGCTGTCATGGGTGACGATGCCGTTGAGCAGTTCGGTATCGATGGAGTTGCCTTCCGGCACATTGTGGATGTCGTCCTTGGAAACAGTGAGGATGTCGCTCACCGCATCCACCAGAATGCCGATCCACTTGTCGCCGACGCTCATCACCACCACCACGTGATTCTTGGTGGGCGACGTCAGGCCGTCGCCGAAGCGGGCGCGAAGGTCGAAGATCGGTACGATCGTGCCGCGCAGATTGATCACGCCGCGGACAAATTCGCGGGTGTTCGGCAGCGGGGTTGCACCGTTCCAGGCGCGGATTTCCCGCACCGTGGTGATTTCCACGCCATAGGTCTGCTCCCCGATCGAGAAGGCGATCAGTTGCAGCGAGTTCTGGCCCGCCACGGCAGTCTTGTCGGAGAGGTCGTCCCGCAGGTTCAGGGCTTCCATTTGCATTGTGGCCTTTCTGCCGGCCTTCTGTCCGGCAACGCAAAATACTAGGCTCCGCTTACGCGGCGTTCTTGTGGATCTGGGTGGTTCGCAGCCCCTGCACGTCGACGATCAGCGCGACGTTGCCGTCACCCAGGATCGTGCCGCCGGCGATGCCGTCCACGCGTTCGAAGTTCTCTTCCAGCGATTTGATCACGACCTGCTGCTGGCCGATGATGTCGTCGACGATCAGCGCCAGCTTGTGGCTGCCTTCCGTCTCGCACAGCACCACGAACCGGTCGTCGGCGGGCAGGTCGGTCGGCAGGCCGAAGCGCTCCGCTAGGTCCACCACCTGCACATATTCGCCGCGCACCTGCAGCACCCGTCCGCCCGACGGCACCCGCTCGAAGCTGGCGCGCGAGCACTGCATGGTTTCAACGATCGAGGAGAGCGGCACCACATAGGGGCCGGCGCCGACCTTGACCAACATGACGTCGAGCACCGCCAGCGTCAGCGGCAGCCTGAGCGTCATGCGCGTGCCCTTGCCGGTCCAGGAGCGGACATGCACCGAGCCGCCGATCTTCTTGATGTTGGACAGGACCACGTCCATGCCGACCCCGCGGCCGGAGATGTCGCTGACTTCCGACGCCGTCGAGAAGCCGGGCGCGAAGATCAACTGGTCGATCTGCTCGTCCGTCGGTTGCTGGTCGGCCGCGACGATGCCCTTGTTGCGGGCCACCTGCAGCACGCGCTCGCGGTTGATGCCACCGCCATCGTCTTCCACCACGATCAGGATGTTGCCGCCGGCCTGCTCTGCCGAGAGGCGGATCGTGCCGGTATCGGACTTTCCTGCACCGAGGCGCCGTTCCGGCGACTCGATCCCGTGGTCGGCCGAATTGCGGATCATGTGGGTGAGCGGATCGCTCAACTGCTCGATCACCGTCTTGTCGATTTCGGTGTTCTCGCCGATGGTCTCGAGCTTGATCTTCTTGCCGGTCTTCTGCGCCAGCTCACGCACGAGGCGCGGCATGCGGCTGAACACCGACTTCACCGGCTGGGCGCGGATCGCCATCACCGAGTCCTGCAGGCCGCGCGTCGTCTGCGCCAGCACTTCCAGGCCCCGCACCAGTTCGGTGTAGCGGGCGCGCAGCGTCTCATCCATCTGCTGGGTGAGCATCGACTGGGTGATCACCAGTTCGCCCACCATGTTGACGACGCGATCCACCTTGTCGAGGTCGACACGGATCGACTGCACGCTCTGGCTGCGCCGCTCGGGCTCCTCGCCGTCGCCCGTGGTGGCAACGGCAGGCTTGGGCGGCGCGCTGACGGGCGCGCTGGGTTCTTCCGCTTTCCTGGCAATACTGGCCGGCGGGGCGACGGTTGCAACGAGCTCGCTGAAGCTGAGCCCCGGCGGCTCGTCGAATGTATCCTGCTCAGGCTCGGCGTCCGCCTCGGCCGCTGTCTCTTGCGTTACATCCGGCACGTCGGGGCGGATCAGCGGATCCACTGCAGGCTCTCGGACTTCGGTTGCGGCCACTTCCTCGTCCGACAGGGCGAGCAGGCTCGCCACGTCGTACTCGTCGCCGGCCGGTTCCGGCTCCGCAC
>JAEZFJ010000331.1 GCA_023437755.1 Pseudomonadota bacterium | reverse complement strand
GTGGCCGTCATGCGAAAGCTCATCGTCATCCTCAACGCGATCATCGCCTCAGGACACCCCGCGCCAACTTCACAAAACAAGACGGTACATAAGCGGGATAGATTCTTTCAACCCCCACCTAGCCTCCCCCGCAAGCGGGGGAGGGACCGATCGGGGGTGTGGAGGGGCTGGGGCAAGCGCGATGCAGCCCCTCCCCCGCCTGCGGGGGAGGATGGGTGGGGGTTCTTCCTCGGGAGCCGCGTTTCGCGGCACCCTCTCCCTTACCCTCCTTGCAGGGGGGAGGGTGGAGGAGAGATCGAGGTTTACGGGGGAGCACTCAGCCTCTTGCGGCTTCGATGGCGGGGAGGAGTTCGGTTTCCACGGCTTCGCGGGTCAGGGGGCCGACATGCTTGAAGGTGATGATGCCCTCGGCATCGACGACGAAGGTTTCGGGGACGCCGTAGACGCCCCAGTCGATGGAGACGCGGCGGTCGCGGTCGGCACCGATGCGGTCATAGGGGTTCCCGAGTTCTTCGAGAAAGGCGCGGGCGTTTTCGGGGGCGTCGGCCTGGTTGATGCCGAAGAGGCGCACGCCGGTCTGCCGCTTGAGGTCGACCAGCAGCGGATGTTCGGCGCGGCAGGGAATGCACCAGCTGGCCCAGACATTGACCACGGTGGGCTCGCCCTTGAGGGCGGCGGTGTCGAAGCTCGGGGTGGCAAGCCCCTCAATGGCCGTCATGCTGAACTCGGGCGCCGGCTTGTCGATCAGGACCGAGCGGATCAGTTGCGGGTCGCGATCGATCGAGAAGGCGAAGACGGCGACCAGACCGGCGAGCAGGATCAGCGGCAGCGCGAAGAGGACATAACGCATCAGCCGCGCGTCCGTCCGCGGAGTCGATCGAGTTCGGCGAGGCGCCGGTCGGCCCGGCGGGCGGAGGTGACCGTCCAGACGACGAGGGCGCCGATGACAGTGGCGACGCCGAGATAGCACCAGACGATGAAGGCGGCGTGCTGGCCGAGGTCGATCATGAGGCCACCGCCTTGCCGGCACCGAGCACGAGCTGGCGCTCGATGGTTGCAATGCGGCGGCGCTTGATTTCGGTGTGGATGCCCTTGAGCTGCAGCACGGCGAACAGCGCGGTGAAGGCGAAGAACATCACGAACAGCGGCACGAGAATGGATGGCGGCATGGTCGGGCCGTCGGGGCGGAAGACGCTGGCGGGCTGATGGAGGGTGTTCCACCAGTCGACCGAGAACTTGATGATCGGGATGTTGATGGCACCGACCAGGGTGAAGACGGCGACAACGCGCGCGGCGCGCAACTGGTCGTCGAAGGCGCGCCAGAGCGCGATGATGCCGAGGTAGATGAACAGGAGCACGAGCGTCGAGGTCATCCGCCCGTCCCACTCCCAGTAGGTGCCCCAGGTCGGTCGGCCCCAGAGCGAGCCAGTGAACAGGGCGAGGGCGGTGAAGCTGGCGCCAAGGGGCGCGGCAACCTTCATCGAGACGTCGGCCATGGGGTGGCGCCAGACCAGGGTGCCGATGGCCGACCCGGACATCACCACATAGACGAACTGTGACAGCCAGGCATTGGGCACGTGGACGTACATGATGCGGACGGTGTCGCCCATCTGGTAGTCGGCCGGGGAGTTGAAGAAGGCGAACCACAGCCCAGCCAGGAACAGCAGTGCGGTCAGCACCGCCAGCGGCAGAATCCACGGACGGGTGATGCGGGTGAACTCGCCGGGGTGGGCGAAGCGCTGCCACCAGCTCTGTTTCGGTGTGGTGTCGATCGTCATGCGCGGGCTCTAGTCCTCGGCCGAACTTATCGCAAGCGCTGCGGCAAAGGGAGCGAATGCCACAGACGTGAGGCTCAATGCCGCAAGCAGGAGCAGGGCGGAGCCCGCCTGCTGGCCACCGATGCTGCCCGCTCCGAAGATGAGCACAGGTACGGAGAGCGGTGCAACCAGGATGGGGGCGACGAGGCCGCCGCGCCTGAGCCCCACCGTGACGGCGGCACCGACGGCGCCGAAGGCCGCGAGCGCCGGGGTGCCGACCAGCAGCGACAGCATGGTGCCGACGAGCATGGAACCGTCCATGGCCAGCAGCACGGCGACGAAGGGCGAGGCGACGAGCAGCGGCAGGGCCGCGACCAGCCAGTGGACCAGCATCTTGGCAGCGACCACCGCGGCGATAGGCAAGCCGGAGAGGCGCAGCAAGGCGAGGGTGCCATCCTCGTGGTCGGGGCGGAAGAGACGGTCCAGACCGAGCAGCATGGCGAGAAAGGCGGCGATCCAAACGATGCCGGGGGCGATGCGGGCAAGCAGTTCCTGGTCCGGCCCGACGGCGAAGGGTACGATGGCGCCGGTAATGACGAAGAACAACACCAGCGTCAGCACGTCGCCGCCGCCGCGCGTGACCTGGCGCAGCTCATGACGGAGCAGGGTCAGGAACGCGCTCATCGGGCCGGCTCGATGGTCAGGTGGTCGACCGTGGCGGGATCGAGCGCGAGGGGATCATGGGTGGCGGCGACCGCAAGGCCATCGCCGGCGAGGTGTTCGCCGATCAGGGCGGCGACAAGGGCATGACCCTCGGCGTCGAGCGCGGCGGTGGGCTCGTCGAGCAGCCAGACCGGGCGGCGACTGACCAGGAGGCGCGCAAGGGCGAGGCGGCGGGTCTGGCCGGCGGAAAGGTAGCCGGCATCGAGATGGCTGATCGGGCCGAGCCCGACCCGCTCCAGCGCAGCGGCGGGCGCGGTGCCGGTGTGGCCGTTCATACCGGCCCAGAAGTCGAGGTTTTCGCGCACCGTCAGGCGCGGCTTGACGGCGTTGCGATGGCTGACGAGGTGGATGCCGTCCTCGGTTTCGATTTCGACCGTGCCGGCGAGGGGAGCCACGAGCCCGGCCAGGGTCAGCAACAGTGTCGACTTGCCGGCGCCGTTGGGACCGCGGAGGACGAGGCACCGTCCCGCTTCGACGGTGAGGTCGAGCCCGGCGACGAGGGGCATGCCGCCGCGCCCGCAGGCGAGCGCCGTGGTGCGCAGATATGGCCGGACTTGCCCTTGGGTCATGACCCCTTCTCGTATTGAAGCTGTGGCGAGACTGGCAAGACCAATCTTGTTTCACTATAAGCCGTCTAGATTGGACTCATTCCAGGATAGGCGGCGCCAGCAGCGGCTTTCGGGCCGCACGATCCCCGGCGCCGCCCACAGAAAAAAGGGCGGAGCACCGTGACCTCAATAGACAGCTTCAAGGCGAAGTCGACGCTTACCGTGGGCGGCAAGACCTACACCTATCACTCCATCGCCGAGGCCGAGAAGAACGGGCTCGAGGGTGTCTCGAAGCTGCCGCACTCGATGAAGGTCGTGCTCGAGAACCTCCTGCGCTTCGAGGACAACCGCACGGTGACCAAGGCCGATATCATGGCCGTGGCCGAGTGGCTCAAGAGCCGCACCTCGGAACACGAGATCTCCTACCGCCCGGCGCGCGTGCTGATGCAGGACTTCACTGGCGTGCCCGCGGTGGTGGACCTCGCCGCCATGCGCGACGCTACCGCCAAGCTCGGCGCCAACCCGCAGAAGATCAACCCGCTGGTGCCGGTCGACCTCGTGATCGACCACTCGGTGATGGTGGATTCGTTCGGAACCGCCGTGGCCTTCCAGCAGAACGTCGAGCTCGAATATGAGCGCAATGGGGAGCGCTACGAGTTCCTGCGCTGGGGCCAGTCGGCCTTCGACAATTTCCGCGTGGTGCCGCCGGGCACCGGCATCTGCCATCAGGTGAACCTGGAATACCTGGCCCAGACCGTGTGGACCAAGGACGAGAACGGGGAGACCGTCGCCTATCCCGACACGCTGGTCGGCACCGATTCCCACACCACCATGGTCAACGGCATGGCGGTGCTGGGCTGGGGCGTCGGTGGCATCGAGGCCGAAGCGGCAATGCTGGGGCAGCCGATCACCATGCTGATCCCCGAGGTGGTCGGCTTCAAGATGACCGGCCGCATCAACGAAGGCATCACCGCCACCGACCTGGTGCTGACCGTCACCGAGATGCTGCGCAAGAAGGGCGTGGTCGGCAAGTTCGTGGAGTTCTACGGCCCGGGCCTCGACTATCTGAGCCTCGAGGACCAGGCGACCATTGGCAACATGGCGCCGGAATATGGCGCCACCTGCGGCTACTTCCCGGTCGATGCCGACACCCTGAAGTACCTCGCCACCACTGGCCGCGATCCGGAGCGGGTGGCGCTGGTGGAAGCCTATTCCAAGGCTCAGGGCATGTTCCGCGAGACGTCGTCTCCGGACCCGGTGTTCACCGATACGCTCGAACTCGACCTCTCGACCGTCGTGCCGTCGATCTCGGGCCCGAAGCGCCCGCAGGACCGGATCGTCTTGGCACAGGCCAAGCAGAAGTTTGCCGAGGCGCTGCCCAAGGAATTCGGCAAGACCGACGACCCGAAGGTTGCGGTGGAAGGGGAGGATTACGAGATCGGCCATGGCGACGTGGTGATCGCCGCCATCACCTCGTGCACCAATACCTCCAATCCGTCGGTGCTGGTGGCCGCAGGCCTCGTCGCCCGCAAGGCGCGCCAGCTCGGGCTCAACTCCAAGCCATGGGTGAAGACCTCGGGCACCGGGGTCGCAGGTGGTCACCGACTACCTCACCGCCGCCGGGCTGCAGGACGATCTGGATGCCATCGGCTTCAATCTCGTCGGCTATGGCTGCACCACCTGCATCGGCAATTCCGGCCCGCTACCGGCGCCGGTTTCGAAGGCCGTGCAGGCCGGTGACCTCGTTGCCGCCTCCGTGCTGTCGGGCAACCGCAACTTCGAAGGCCGCGTGAACCCGGACGTCAAGGCGAACTTCCTCGCTTCGCCGCCGCTGGTGGTGGCCTATGCGCTGGCCGGCTCGATGAAGATCGACATCACCACCGAGCCGCTCGGCATCGGCTCGAACGGGCAGCCGGTCTATCTCAAAGACGTGTGGCCGACCAACCACGAGATCGCCGAGATCGTGCGGCAGTTCGTGACGGCCGAGATGTTCCGCAAGCGCTACTCGGACGTGTTCAAGGGCGACGCGCACTGGCAGGGCATCGCCGTCGAAGGCGGCGAGACCTATGGCTGGAACTCGAGCTCCACCTATGTGCAGAATCCGCCCTATTTCGAAGACCTTACCATGGAGCCCAAGCCGGTCACCGACATCAACGGTGCGCGCGTCTTGGCACTTTTCCTCGATTCGATCACTACCGACCACATCTCGCCCGCCGGTTCGTTCAAGCCGAACACCCCGGCTGGCCAGTATCTCACCGACCGCCAGGTGGCGCCGAAGGACTTCAACTCCTATGGCGCGCGCCGCGGCAACCACGAGGTGATGATGCGCGGCACCTTCGCCAATATCCGCATCAAGAACCAGATGCTGCAGGGTGTCGAAGGCGGGTTCACCAAAGGGCCGAACGGCGAGCAGATGCCGATCTACGACGCTGCCATGGCCTATCAGGGCCAAGGCACGCCGCTGGTTATCTTCGCCGGCAAGGAATACGGCACCGGCTCATCGCGCGACTGGGCGGCCAAGGGCACCAACCTCCTGGGCGTCAAGGCCGTGATCGCCCAGAGCTTCGAGCGCATCCACCGCTCCAACCTGGTCGGCATGGGCGTGATCCCGCTGCAGTTCAAGGACGGCGAGAGCTGGCAGACGCTGGGCCTTGACGGCTCCGAGACGATCGACATCGTCGGGGTCGAGACGATCACTCCGCGCGCGGTCGTGCCGGTGAAGATCACCCGTGCGGACGGCTCCTCGATCACCATCGAGACCCGCTGCCGGATCGATACCGCCAACGAGCTCGACTACTTCAAGAATGGCGGCATTCTCCACTACGTTCTGCGGACACTGGTTGCCGCGTAAGCATCGCTTACATTTCCGACATCGAATGGCGGTCCTGCGGGGCCGCCATTTTTGTTGGGGCCAAGGGAATCGGCGACCTGAGCCTGTGAAGGACGGGGTCGCGGGCACAGGGACATCCGCATCGTGTCACCCGCTTTTGACTAGCAGCGGGCGATGGGGCAGGCTTACAACCGTGCCCATGACTATGCGACTTTCCCTTGCGGCCGCAGTGGCGGCTTCGGCCGTCCTGGCCCTGTGCCTACCTGCAGCGGCAGAAGAACTGCGCGTGCGTCCGAAGGCGGTGGTGGAACTGTTCACCAGCCAGGGATGCGCGCAGTGCCCGCCAGCCGATGCGCTGCTGACCAGCCTGGCTGAGGATGATGACGTGGTGGCGCTCGCCTACCACGTGGACTACTGGGACTATGTGGGCTGGACCGACACCTTCGGCAGCCCGGAATTTTCCGATCGCCAGCGCGCCTATGCCAAGAGCTGGAACTCGTCGCGCATCTTCACCCCGCAAATGGTGATCAACGGCGCCAAGGGCGTGGTCGGCTCGCGCCGCAACGAGGTGCATGGAGCCGTGGACGGCGCCAGCCTGCCGCTGTCGCTGGAGCTGGCGCTGGTGGGCGACGGCAACATGCTCAAGGTGACCATCCCGCCCGCCCCCACGCTCGAGGACGCCATGGTTTGGCTGGTGACCTATCGCGACCGGGCCGAGGTCAGCATCGACACCGGAGAGAATGCCGGCAAGTCCATGGTCTACACCCAGGTGG